>JAAZZC010000201.1 GCA_014239335.1 Verrucomicrobiales bacterium | reverse complement strand
TGGGCCCCCTAAGCGTTGAGTGGGAAGACGGCGCCATGGACCGCGAGTTCGGAGCAACCGAAAGCTGCCAATATGTCAAGGACATCGATTTTCCACCAAGTGACATCGTCTTTGATGCACAATTTGCTGAAAATTTGGAAGATTAAGGCCCACCCTTATATTCCATCTCATCAACCAAAACAAATAACCTATCCCGGTACACGGGCATAGATTTGTTATACACAAAACTAATGATAATGAGATTTCTTTTACTTGTAATTTGCATCCCATCCATGGCCTCGGCCAAATTAGATCTACCGAAGATCTTTGGAGACAACATGGTAATTCAAAGGGACAAACCAATTCATGTTTGGGGGAGTTCAGCTCCTAATAAAAATGTGAGAGTTATTCTAGGAAAGCGTGACCTCACGACGAAAGCCAACGAACACGGAAAATGGTCACTTGAACTTGATCCACTACAGGGATCAGTGCAGGCAAAGTCACTGACTGTTAGGTCAGAAAATGATACAATTGAATATGATAACATACTAATTGGTGATGTGTGGTTACTTGGCGGGCAAAGTAATATGGAAGACGTTCTCGAAAGCATTTATCACGGTGACACTGAGGTACTTTCCGCCAATTTTCCAACGATACGTCTAATGACAATCCCACAAAAAGCGACCAACGATCCTCAAGATGACATTGAGCGAATCAATGAATTTAATGCATGGGAAAATCGTTATGAAATGAAAGGACAGTGGCAAGTTTGCACTCCAAAGTCAGTCGCCAGATTTTCAGCCATAGGATATATTTTTGGAAGACGCCTTCACATGGTGTCAGGCATGCCTGTCGGATTAATCGATGCTTCCGTTGGTGGAACAACAGCAGAAGCCTGGACTTCCCGAAAAGATCTTAACTCAATTAATGGTACCAAGCCTCTCATAGAAGAGTGGGATTCAAAAATCGATCAATATGATGCTATAGCCAGCCTTGCTGCAAGAATTAAGAGGTGGGAGAAAGACACTGAAAATCGCAAAAAACGTGGCGAAAAACCCAATCAAAAACCGACACAACCTGAGCAAGATCCTGCCAATGACAGAAACAACCCAGGAGCTTCTTTTAACGCAATGATAGCACCTATAAGTGGCCTCAATGTCAGCGGCGCGGTCTTCAACCAAGGATATAATAATGCACTTGGGAATGCACGGCCCAAGCTTTATCAGAAAACATTCAAGGCAATGATTGAAGGGTGGCGATCAGCCTTCAGGAACGAATTCATGCCTTTTTGCGTCATCGGCCTCACTCCAGGCGGCCAACCTCAGACACTAGAAAATTTTGAAATGCGCATGATTGATCCTGGACCTTTCATCCGCGAAGCTCAACTCGCTGCAGTAAAGTCTATAAAAGGGGCAGCTTTCCTCCCCGCCTATGATCAGCAGGTGCCTTGGTATCATCCTCATAAAAAATTCGAACTCGGAGAACGTGCCGCAAGATGGGCACTCAATACCTGCCTAGGCCACAATAATATCGGATGGAAACCAGTGGAAATTATTGAAACAAAAAAACAAGGAGACCATTTCGAACTTATATTTAATAGACCCGTAAGAGTCAATGATGGTAGGCCCTTTTCTGGTTTTTCATTGGCAGGAAAAGACAAACACTTCGTACCAAGCAAAGCTGAGTTTGTCGTCACGGGAAAAGACAAAAATAAGCGACCTATCCACGATGAAAAAAGGCTAAAAGTTTGGAGCTCTCTAGTTTCAGATCCAGTAGCAGTGAGATATGCCTGGGCCAGAAATCCTATAGGAAACGCCGTAAATTCTGCTCATCATGAACGTACAATCCCGATATCATCATTCAGAACCGATGACTGGGACTGGCCAGAAGCTCCCTTTGATGCGGAAGGAAATGATAGCAAAAATGCACACCGACAAGCAATTAATGAGATGAGGAACACGGCAAGAGATAATAATAAGAAACGACTAAAATTAGAGGAGAATTAATTTCCAAATCCCTAGTTCATTATCCCTTATAACTGAGCATTCCGTTCCACTTCATTAAGAAATGACTCCATGATTCTGCGTTGCTTCTTTGTTGGACGCCCCTGAGCGGATGACTTTACAACTGGAGCAGCCCTGACGGTCTGCTCCTCTTCTAGAATATGTTCTTCTTTGAAGGAACTGGCTTGCTTGGGCCCAATCCGCTTTTCAATCAGAGCTGAAACTGTAAATCTAATAAGCGATTTTCTTTTTTTCACCTCTAACTGATCGCCCACGCGTAAGAGTTTGGATGCCTTAACGGGAACCCCTGCCATTCGAACTCGACTGTTACGACAAGCTGTCGCTGCCAGGCTACGAGTCTTAAAGACTCTCACACTCCACAACCATCGATCGACCCGAACTGACTCGGTTCCTGTGTTTTCTTTTTTTTTCAATTAATTACTTCCTTTCACCTCTCTTACGAGCAACGCAGGCAAGTTCAAAGGCACGTTCCTCACCATAACGTCTGACAGAAAATTTCATCCTCCTCCGCACACCAGGACCAGAAGACCATGTAGCTTGCCAGAATTCATAACGACTGGTCCTTGACTTTATAACTATTCGAGAAACTCCAACTACCCCCGAAACATTGCGCCGAGTTAACTTACCTTCGGCCCCTGCTCGCTCCGGCTCTGGAAGTTTCGCTAGCAATTCATCTCTGTATGCTCTCGCAATCCTCAATGCACTGTCAGTTCCACCATATTTACCATCAGAAAAAAATTTCGAGAACTGTCTGCCTCGTCGCCTCAGTCTGACCTGCCATCCATGACTCCGCATCACTGGCAAATCGATGCGCGAAATAGCATAACTATCCATATCAAAGGTAAAAAGGAATTTTACCATCCCTGACACGACGGTCAAACTAGTCTTTTCTAGCTCCCTCTTGAAACTATCCCTGCAAATACGTTGGCACTGAATCCTTTGTCCTGGAAGCGCCTGATTTGAGTGTAGAAACGCCTGAAATCAATGATTGCTTGAGAATTGCAATCGCCAGCGCATTCCGAAAGAAATCATTCAGAAGTTTCGTTTTGTGAGAATTTTTCTTATATTTAGTTTTCATCGGACTCCCCCCCGATATTTAGTTTAATGTTTAAAGAAAGAATAATACGGAATTACCCAAAGACTTCTTTCAATGCTTTTATTTAAATAACGACGGAAAAATTCATTTTTGTTTAATTTTTGAATGAAAAAAGTGTAAAAATACTGCATTGAACCTTTCAACTATATTTTTTATCCCTAGCTAATGTCTGAACAAACTAATTTAACTGATGAAGAGCTTAGCCGTTATGCCCGGCATATCTCTCTACCTTCATTTGGAATGGAAGGGCAAAAAAAGCTTAAAGAATCCAGCGTGCTCTGTATTGGCGCCGGAGGCTTGGGGTCTCCGTCAACCATGTATCTTTCAGCGGCAGGAATAGGACGCATCGGGCTCGTTGACATGGATGAAGTCGATGCATCAAATATTCAAAGGCAGCTACTACATGGTACAGATGATATTGGCAGAAAAAAAATAGAATCGGCAAGAGACACAATTCACAATATCAATCCAAATGTTCAGCTCGATACATTTGGTGAGGCATTCAAACCTAATAACTCAATCTCAATTGCTCAGGATTATGACATCATCATTGATGGTACTGATAATTTCCCTGCCCGTTACCTTGTCAACGATGTCGCCAAGATTCTTGAAATCCCTAACGTTTACGGATCCGTTTTCCGCTTCGAAGGACAAGTCTCTGTTTTCGCTCCGCACCTTGAGGGTCCGTGTTACCGGTGCCTATTTCCCGATCCTCCGGAACCGGGCGCAGTGCCGGACTGAATTGAAGGCGGTGTTCTGGGCGTGCTTCCCGGTATAATAGGAACTTTCCAAGCCACCGAAGCAATCAAGCTTCTGACTGGAGTCGGCGAACCCATGATCGGCAAATTATTGCATTATGATGCATTATCATCACGATTTAAATCTTTCAATATTAGGCAAGATCCCGAGTGCCCTCTATGCGGAGAAAACCCAACCATCAATGAACCGGTGGAAATTAAGAACTATTGCAACAATGAAAATTCGTTACCTCAGATAGAAACTAAGGAACTAGAAAAAATAATTAATGAATCAAAAGATTATAATCTTCTCGATGTTAGGACAGATAATGAAGTCAATGAATACAGAATCAACCCATCAAAGTGGATCCCACTTGACGAACTTGATGGAAGGACATCTGAACTCTCCGATTCTGGGCCTCTATACGTAATTTGTAAATCAGGCATAAGAAGTTCCAAAGCAGTCGCAATCCTTCATTCTAAAGGTTTAAATAACGCCATTAATGTATCTGGTGGAATTGATGCATGGAGAAAGGAAATCGACACGGCAGAGCCCAATACCTAAATTATTGAATATCGAAACAGTCATAACAAAAAAGTGCAATAAACATGAACGAAGAGAGAATTGGACCTGCCCTTGGAAAACTTCCAAGTGGTGTATATATCGCCACTAGTATCCTTGATGGAGAGGGGGTAGGAATGTTGGCAAGTTTTGTAGAGCAGGCAGGATTTGATCCACCAATAATTACTGCAGCCATTAGCGTGGGGCGACGCCTGGACGAAGCCATCCAAGAATCTGGGCTCATCGGGATTAATGTGCTTGGCGAAGAAGACGGCCGCTTAATGAAACCCTTCAACCAGCAAGATAATAGATCCCCGTTTGATTCTCTCGAATTAGAAGATAATGAGTATAATATTCCCCAACTCACCGAGGCATTAGCGTTTCTTGCCTGCAAGATAACTGGTAAGATCGAATCTGGAGATCACACAATTTACGCAGCTGAAGTCATGGACGGAATTCTTAATGATCCGGACAGCTCGCCCATGGTGAGGATTAGAAGGAACGGCTTCCAATATTAGCCTTTAAACTCAGGCCAAAGACTTCTCAAAGGTCCAGTTCAGGCTTAAAATCTGCCGCATGATAGGAACTCCGGACCAAGGGTCCGGACGCAACATGTCTAAAGCCCTTTTCCTCGGCCACTTCCTTGAGCCGATGAAATTGATCCGGATGAATATACTCAACGACAGGAAGATGATTTTCCGAAGGCCTTAAGTACTGACCAAGCGTGAGAACTGTAACATTATTTTCCAGCAAATGATCCATCGACTCCATGACCTCATCCTCAGTCTCACCAAGACCAAGCATCATGCCACTCTTTGTGGCCACCTTATAACCTAACTCATTTGCAAATTCCTTGGCCCTTTTAAGAACTTCAAGCGATCTCTTGTATTGGGCCCTAGACCTGACCAACTTCGTGAGTCTCTCCACAGTTTCTAGATTATGATTAAAGATATGAGGCTCAGATTTCATACAAACTCTCAACGCATCATTTTTGCCATTAAAATCTGGAACCAAAATTTCAACAACTACCCCCGGATTGGACTCTTTAGTCGAAGTTACCGTTCTGGAAAAATGCTCGGCCCCGCCATCAGCCAAATCATCACGTGCCACGGCGGTAATCACAACATGATTCAATCCTAACCGCTTCGTTGCTTGTGCAACCCGGCTAGGTTCATCGAATTCAAGTGAAAGAGGTTTAGCTGTCTTGACGGCACAGAATCCACAGGCTCTAGTGCATCGGTCCCCAGCAATCATGAATGTTGCAGTTCCCCCACTCCAGCATTCCCAACGGTTAGGACACTGAGCCTCCTCACAAACCGTAGTAAGACGCAAATCATCAATGAGTCCCTTCGTGGACCAGAAAACTGGATCACTCGGCAAGCGCACCTTTATCCATTCGGGTTTAGTCTCCCTATGCAATGTTGGATTGATCTTACAAGACATTTCTTATTTCAAACGTATAGAATTGAAGGACTTTGGCAAACTACTGTTTCTAAACTTTTCTTCGCCCATCCAGCGCTCTGTACAGGGTCAGTTCATCCGCATTCTCAAGCCCTCCACCCGCAGGGAGGCCCTGAGCCAGTCTGGTTATATCTATCTTTAAGCCTTTTTCAATAATTAAATCAGCAAGATAATTTGCCGTCGCCTCGCCCTCAACATCTGATCCCACCCCCAAAATAATTTCACCAAAATCAGAACCTTCGATTCTCGAAATCAAAGAACCTACCCTCAGATCTTCTGGGCCTATATTATCGAGCGGTGCAATTTTTCCCCCTAGACAATGATAAGTCCCTTTAAAGGCACCAGTCTTTTCAAGAGCAATGACATCAGTGGGCTGTTCAACTACACAAATAACCGAACCGTCTCGTCCAAAATCATCACATAAAAAACAGCCCTTTTCATGGCTCTTAAAAAAACCACAAATTTCACATGCCCCTATCAACTGAACTGAATCCTCAACAACCTTAGATAAAAGGGATGCAAATTCTCTGTCCTGATTGATCAACCAAACCGCGACCCTCTCAGCTCCCTTGGGCCCGATACCCGGAAGTTTTTTTAATGTGTCTATGAGATTTTTAATCTCTTCCGGAAAATCCAAACGAGCCATAATCGTATTATTTACAGAATACCGAATATAAAATAAATATCACGTAATTTCCCCTTATATAGTAGTGGCCAAAAAAGGGGGATTACTCATTTTTTTCCACATCACGATATGAACTTACCACCATGGAACTCAGAAATGAATCTGGATCCGATACCGCTTCTGAATTAACAGTAAATTCATCTTTCCCCGTATTCTTCTGGATCAGTTTGAGTCCGAACTGATAATCCTTGAATAAAAATTCACATAATTGCAAAGGGCGGGTCCCTTCTTTGACTGCTCTTTCGCCAATTGCCTCAACGGCATCTTCGCTAAATTCAATACGGACTCCATGATTCTTTAGAAATTCAGATGAGAAGAGTTCCAACTCCTGACTAACCCTATCCACACTAACTTTTCGGCCCCTCTTCTTATATTTCTCAAGAACCTTCGAGTTATTATTCACTAAATCAGCATTAATCTTTAGTTCACTCACAGAAGTTCCCGGAAGCTCAAATTTGAAATCCCTAAGGATCCGCTCACAAACAGTCAGAAGCCCTCTGGCTCCGGTCTTTTCTTGCGCTGCTCTCTCAGCAATGATTTCCATGGCCCCCTTCTCAAACTTGGCTTGAATACCGTAAGCGGCAAATTCCTGTTCATATTGTCGAAGAAGACTGCCCTCTGATGACTTCATAATCTCAAGAAGGTCCTTAGCATCAAGATGCTCACAAACGACACGGATAGGAAGCCTCCCGATGAACTCCGCCTCAAACCCAAAATCGATAAAGTCCTGAGTGCTAACATGACCAAATAATTCATTGTCCATCGGAATTTCCTCGCTACTTGTTCCAAAACCAATCTGGCCTTGACTAAGCCTCTTCCTTACCAACTCTTCTAGGCCTGAGAAAGCACCACTCACAATGAAGAGAATATCACGGGTATTAATAGCCTTAGGGCCAGACTTTCCACTTTTAAGATCAAACACAGCCTGCATTTGAGATTGGATATCCATAGGATTTCGCAGTTGAACTTCGGTCTCTTCCATCAATTTCAGCAGTGCTGTCTGAACTCCTCTTCCACTCACATCACGGCCCATCGAATTTCCGTTCGACGACAATTTGTCAATTTCATCAATATAGACTATTCCATGCTCTGCCAAATCCACATCACCGTCAGCTTTCTGGACTAACTCCCTAACAAGATCGTCAACGTCTCCTCCCACATATCCCGTTTCACTAAACTTTGTAGCATCAGCTTTAACAAAGGGAACACCTATCATCTCAGCAATATGTTTCACCAAATAGGTTTTACCCACTCCTGTAGGACCAACAATAACAACATTCTGCTTAGCGAACTCCACTGATAAAGCGTCCTGAGATTCGCTCTCCTGCAGACGGCGTAGATACTTTGCATGATGATAATGGTCACAAACTGCAATCGATAAGGCTTTCTTGGCCTCCTCCTGTCGTATTACGAAACGATCAAGGTGTGCGCAGATATCTTTTGGAAGATAATTAAAATCAAATACATCCACTTTCTCCTTAACTTCAGGTTCGGCAGGCGGCTCTTCTTCTTTCTCCGGACCACTCATGTCTGGAAAAGAATTAAAATCTACAGATTGTCCAAAGTTCTCCTGAAGGAAACTAGTTAATTTTTTTGATATTTCCTCAGGCGAAGGGACTGGAGGTTCGTTTTCTTTTTCACTCATTGCTTATCATTATGGTGCAATTCACCTAACCTCTCAAGTCCCTCTGATCCTGAAAATTCAAGAACTCCTCTCAGCTTTAAGAATTCTGGACCAAAGTTCACGAAATGAATCGTTAGTTATCTCAGCACTAAGAGTTGCTGAAACCGCCAATTCTCCAATCAGATAAGAAAAGAAGACCCTCTCTTTTAACCTTTCCTCAATAATCTTTTTATCTCTTATTTCATTAAAAAAGCTTTTTGAAATAACCCTCAAAGAAGGTCCCGTCACTTGACCTATTTGGACGCTTGCCTTGCCTTGAGCAGCACCAAACATATGGACGAACTGGTCCCGGTCTGCAGAAACAATGTTCAGATTTCTAACTGACCCATCCTTCATCTTTACTGGTCCATAATAACCGTACCTATTAATACCATCGATAACGTTCTTTATGAATGACTCAGCAGATTTCCATGCCTCAACATAATCTGCCTTGACCCCAATTAATTCGGGATGCCTGAATTTATTAAACCCAATCACCTTGATACCTTTCATAAACCGGTAATCAATGGAATACTCCTTAATATCAGCCTTCATCTTGAACATTTTCTCAAGCTCTTCTAACCGCAATTTTGACAACCTTAATTCCTCTTCTTTCCTTTCCTCCTCTTTGAGCCTTAGAGAAACTTCTCGCAGAATTTCAACACGACCCCTCATATGTTCTTTGACCCTATCAGTCTCTGCCATTAATAAAATTTCCTCGGAAACCTTAAGAGCAGAATGCATCTCCTTAAAATTAGACCGGCGATTAACTACTGGAAATTTACGCAACAAACCAAGATCACTCAGGTACGGCTCCGTGAGATCCTTAAATCCATTAATCCAAGTATATTTTTGGGGGATTTTCTGTTTTGAAAAACCAAGGAAGTATCCTTCCGCTTCATCAAAGGCTCCAAGCTCCCAATTATGAACACCAATCGCAAGGAGCGCCAAAGATTCAAAGCTATTATCTCCAAACCTGACTCTATTATCTAGCCTGATAGGCTTCTCCAAACATAGCAAATCACTGATATTCTCATAAAAAATACAAAGTTTTTTATCCTCATTTCTATCCGAATAATCACTCTTATTCTTCAGCCGCTCATAAACAATTCCTGATCTTTTTAATTCTCCCTGCAAAAGCAAACTCAATCCCTGATTGAATAAAGCCCAATTAGATGTGGGTTGAAGCGTGTCCCCTGAAGAAGCAATTTCACCAAATACGCGTTCAGCGGATCCAAAGGCTTTCATCTCCATCATCTTAATGGCACCTTGAAACTTGTCGGTAGTTGATTGATTACCACCCTTAATAATCTGAGCACTCTCTATTCCTTTATTAACCTCAATCTCATTAGAAAGATCATCTTCAATTCTATTCCAAAAAAACACCATCACCAAAACAATAACAAAGGCCCCCATTGCCATCACTGCTCTTCTAATAACCAATTTTTCTTTTTCACCAGCCTGATCAATTCTCAATGACCCTGAGTTGACGAGGAGTACAGATGACTGACTTAATTTGTTCCGCGCCCTACTAAAATGACTAGCAAGATCTTGATAAGAATCATACCTATCCTGAGGATTCCTCGCCATCATCCGATCAATCAGTTCACAAGTTGATACGGAAACATGCGGAGCGCTCATCTCTAGACTCACTTTCCTCTGCTTCAGTAATTTGAGCTCCTCAATAGAAGGTGTATCAGAAGAGCATGGTGGCTCACCAGCTAATGCATGAAAAAGAGTAGCACCAAGACTATAGACATCGCTCCGGAAATCTTCTTTTGCTTCATAGAGTTTTTCAGGAGGAACGTAATACGGGGTAGCCCACATTTCTCCTGACTCCGATCCTTTAGAAATCTCTGACCGAGCCAATCCAAAATCAACTATCTTGGAAATTCCATCCTCTGAAAATAATATATTCCCAGGCTTAATGTCCCGGTGTATTAGACCAACTGCATGAGCCGCATTCATTCCTTGAACCAATTCAGACCCTAAATCCAGCACCTTCTTTTCGCTGATCTTTCCTTCCAAGTGAATCATTTCATCTAGTGATCCACCGCCGACTAATTCCATTGCCATAAAGTAATGGTCCTGGTCACGACCAGCGGAAAACACCTTCACTACATTTGGATGACTAATCGAAGCAGTTATCTTGGCCTCCCTCTCAAATTCTACCGCTCTCTCAGCATCCTTGCTGAAATCTGGATTTAAAATCTTAAGCGCTACGAGACGATCCAAAGTCTGGTCCACTGCACGAAACACACGGCTCAGACCTCCCTCTCCAATTTTCTTTTCAATTCTGAAGTATAAAAAATCTGCTCTCACTCGGATCGCAGCTGAACATTCGGGACAAATGACTTTGGAATAGGGATCACAAGAAGAAACATCCATAATCACGCCACAGCTTGGGCACGCATTCATTAAATGCTTAGATTTAGAGTCATTCTCCATCAATGACAACGTATCACTCCTTCAGGATACCGCAAAAGCTTGTAATACCTTCATTGCACAAACTATACATCAGAGCAATCTTATGACTGAGAGAGTATATGCAATTTACTGTTGAAAGAGTAGAAGAAAGCAATCTAAGAATTGATCGTTTCCTTGCAGAAAAACTTCCTGACTTATCAAGATCAAGGCTCCAATCCCTTATCAAGGATGGACATATCACTTTGAACGGAAATTCAACCAAATCAAAGCACCCAATCTCTGAAGGCGACATTATAAAAATCACCATACCCCCGCTCACCCAGCCAGAAGCAAAACCTGAAGATATCAAACTTAAAATCTTATATGAAGATGAACACCTGATAGTGATTAACAAACCTCACGGTTTAGTCGTCCATCCTGCAGCAGGCAATCCTAACGGAACGCTTGTCAATGCACTGCTTCATCATTGCAAGCACCTGTCAGGAATTGGCGGTGTTGAAAGGCCGGGGATCGTGCACCGACTTGATAAGGACACTAGCGGCTGCCTCGTAGCAGCAAAGTCCGACACGTCACACAGACACTTAGTGGAATCCTTCGCAAAACGTCAAGTCAAGAAACTCTATCTGGCTGTAGTTAACGGCTGCCCAAGCATTGAATCAGGAAAAATAGAGAACCATATTGCCAGGAGCCCTAAGGACCGACAAAAAATGACCGTGGTAATACCTCCCAGAGGTAAATTAGCCATAACTAATTATTCGGTTAAAAAAAAATCAGACAGTGCATCCCTCATCGAATGCCATCTACTCACTGGGCGCACTCATCAAATCAGAGTTCACATGAAATCCTTGGGCAATCCAATTCTTGGAGATCCAATCTATTCAAGGATTGCAAAACAAAACATCCAAGTAACGAGGCTAATGCTACACGCTTGGAAACTCAGCTTTATTCATCCTGAAACAAGAGAAGAAATGCATTTCCATAGCGAACATCCCGCCGAATTTAACCGCTGGATGGATTAGGCAAACTGCGTTGTTATCATTTTACTTAACCTTTTACGTCCGGCCAAGCCTGCCTTAAGCATAATACGTTTAATCTCTCCCCGGCTCACTTTGATCTTACCACTAAGATTATCCCAATCAGCATTCTCAATCATCTTGAGTGTTCTTGCCCCAATCAATGCAGGCAAGCTAGTTGCAAAACGTACCCTTGATCCATTCAACGATTCAATATAATCAGCAGACGATTGGAGCAAAGAACCGCATCTTTTCTGCCAATAGTCCATGACCTGACTCCATATCATTTCACCGTCCTGATCAGAAAAAGAACCCGGGAAATAACAACGACCAGAAGCAATGTCTTCAGGAAAGTCGCGGAGTATATTCAACAGCTGAAGGCCCTTGCCGTAATTTTCACCAAGCGAAGCCATCTCCTCATATTCTAATTCAGCAAAATCAGACCCAAAAGCATCAAACCCAATCTCAGTCCAAAAAACTCCTACCGAACCAGCAACGTCATAAGTGTATTGCTCTAGTTCCTCCTCTGTCCTTAGGGCGGTAAATTCCTTCCCTGAAAAATTACGCAGATCGTCGGACTGTCCCTTAATAATAGATTTCATCACTTTACGTATCGCCAATTGCCTTGGCTCCTGCAACGATTGCAGCCATTCCAAGCAATGCTTCCACTTCTTGAGGAGATTTTTTTCACCTTCTGATATTCCTCCTTCCAGAAACGAAGAATCTAATTGAGGGGCCTCGGCTCCTCCATTAATTGCCAAGCCCATCGCTTCTAAGAATTCTAATCTATCGCCTTCTGGCAAAGCGCTTGTATCAGCCACTGTATCTGTTGCCCTTGCCAATAAGTAAGCCAAAGAGGCTGTTCCTCGCATTTCAGAGGGCAAAAAACGCAATGACAGATAAAAACTCCTCGAAACCGAAGCGATCATCTTTTCACCAAACTCTTTTTGAAAGTCCTTCATTGGAAATTTACAGCATGGCACTAACTTATTGGTGAGGCCATGGTAAAACACCTATACATCCACGTCCCTTTCTGTCACCGAATTTGTCCATACTGTAGTTTCTATAAGCATACATTTGGGAACATTAATCAATCTGAATTAGTAGATTCAGTTCTCAATGAAATATCCATAAGGTCACAAAAGATCGAACTTAAAATAGACACTATTTATTTGGGTGGAGGCACCCCAACTGCCTTATCTCCAAAAAATCTGGAAACACTTCTTGCAGGCATCAATAGAACAATAAATCCATCCAACCTGATCGAATGGGTAATTGAAGCAAATCCAAGCACTTTTGATCTGAACAAGGCCAAAATAATACGAAATAATGGAGTCACCAGGGTGAGCCTTGGAATCCAATCGTGGGATCCTTCTACACTAAAGACTCTCGGCCGCGATCATACTCCAGACGAAGCAGAAGAGGGTTTCGAGATACTTCGCTCCTGTAAATTCAAAAGCCTGAACATTGATCTGATGTTCTCTGTTCCCGGTCAATCCCTCGAAACTTGGACCAGTGACCTTCATAGAACACTCAAAATAAAACCGGATCATATCTCTGCATATAATCTCAATTATGAAGAAGATACGGAATACTTTGAAAAACTTAAGAACGGGGATTTTAATGAAAATCCAGAAAAAGATGGGAAGTTATTTAAGTTAGCTATGGAAGCCCTTAGGGGATCTGGATATGAGCACTACGAAATTTCAAATTATGCGCTGCCAGGACATCAGTCCGAGCACAATAAAGCTTATTGGTCAGGAGCTGATTATCTAGGGATCGGCCCCGGAGCATTCTCAACTATTCAGGGAAAGCGGTGGAGAAACGTAGCCGACACAGGAAAGTATATTAAATTATTGAAACTTAGGAAAATCGATCAAATCGAAACAGAGCGCGAAATTATTGATGCTTCATCTTTTAGGACTGAACGGATCGCTTTGGAACTTAGAACGTCCAGAGGAATCTCCTTTGATACATTGGGAGAAACAAAAAACCGAGTCCCTGATCTAGAAACAGAAGGTCTAATAAATAGACATGACAATAGAATTAGACTCACTGATAAAGGTAAAATGGTAGCAGACTCAGTAGCTACTCATCTATTATAATCAATAATAGTTTGCTAAACTTAGATTTTTTTTAATTGGAAAACGGTTTGTTGAGGTTATTTATCTCATGAAGAAACGCAAATTACAAAGCCAATAAAATAAGTATGCAATTTTCATTTGGAAATAGAGAAGACAAAGAAAGCATAGAAAAGGGTTCAGACTTTGCGCCAAAATTCGGGGAAGACGGCCTCATCCCAGCAGTGGCTCAGGACTCTTCGACGGGAGAAATACTAATGGTCGCCTATATGAATGAAGAAGCTCTGCGACAAACAATGCAAAAGAAAGAGGCCGTATACTATAGCCGGAGCCGTAACACATTATGGCATAAAGGTGCAACCAGTGGTCACATACAGGAAGTCATTGAAATCCGAACTGACTGCGATCAGGATGTCGTCTTACTTAAAGTAAAACAGATCGGACCTGGATGCTGCCACGCCGGATACGGTTCTTGTTTCTATAGAAAAGTTCCGATCGGAGATGAAACAGCAACAATGACCCGGAACAATATCATTCAACTCGATCAATGCGAAGAACAAACATATGATCCTGAACAAGTTTACTAATTTATAGATCAAAAATATGCTCGATGAATTGAGAGAGGAAATTTGTGAGGCGAACCGCAGCCTTACTGATTCAGGACTAGTGAAACTTACTTGGGGCAATGTCAGTGGCATCGATAGAGACAAAGCAATTTTCGGAATAAAACCAAGCGGCATAGATTATAACGCACTGAAACCCAAAGACATTGTATTAGTGGACCTTGATGGAAAAGTGGTCGACGGAAACCTGAACCCCTCGTCTGACACTAAAACTCACCTAGAATTATATAAGGCTTGGCCAGAGATAGGAGGAATCACACACACTCACAGTTCTTCAGCCACTTCGCTCGCTCAGCTAGGAAAGGAATTGCCCTGCTATGGAACAACTCATGCCGATCATTTTTATGGTACAGTCCCTATCTGTAGAGCACTTAATACTCAAGAGGTTGATGAAGATTACGAGAAGAACACAGGCTTAGTGATTGTCGAACACTTCACAGGGGAGGAAATCGATCCAGTCCAAATCCCGGGTGTTTTGCAACTCCACCATGCACCTTTCACCTGGGGAAAAAATGCAAGTAAGTCCCTAGAAAACAGTATCGCTCTCGAAGTATGCGCTTCAATGGCTCTGGAATGCTGGGCCACTGATTCTTCAATTAAGCCAATTCCTCAACACATTCTTGATAAACATTTTTTAAGAAAACACGGCTCCGAATCATATTACGGACAAGGAGAAAACTAGCGATCCAGTAAGCCCTTCAGCAAGCTAAGGGGATCCTTTTTCAAGCTCTCCTTAACAGCATCAGCCAAATCACGAAGGGCCACCGAAGCCCGGACCTTGGGCTTATTAAAATCACCACTAGAAACGAAAGGAATGTGTATTCTTCCTTCCTTTGTGACAGGCGTAAATAATAACTCTGCAACGGGCCCGGCAACGCTCTTGCCAACGATCTCAGAAAGCATCGTATTAGCTCGTTTAAAAGTACTATTGGAAATCTTTTCTGAGAAAGTGAAACTCGCATTAATCAAATGTTCGTCATTTGCAGTGTTTAGCCATGCCTCTTCATCTATTAATAAGCGGTTCCCATTGATCATTACAGGCAACGGCTCGACTGCCCTCAAAACATAATTCCTCAGTCCAAGGCGAAATTTCGAATCCTCATTAACTACTAAAATTTCTTCGATAACACTCATGTCCAGTCCTGCCTCTTCTAACTGATTGAGTGTCGATGCAAGTTTACTAGCTATAGGCAAAGACATAATTCTTGATCCTTTTTTGACAGTGATATCAGTCACTAGGTCTGGGTTAAGAAAACCTGTCTTCGCATCAAATGGCTGAATTTTACCATCTGCCTGAAGGTTCAGGCTCGCATATTGTATTTCCTTCTTAGGACCAGTCACACTGAGATTACCGGAAAGTTCCAAATATGCAGAATTATAACGCATTAAATCCAAAGGATCGACATCAAGATCTGAAACTGACCCCTTAATATTAGTAAAGGCAATCTGGTTATTACTTTTGATGAGCTTAATTGAAACAATACTGTCACGTAAAATTAATGATCTGAGCTTCGTTGCCATCGGCATCTCAGAAACATTAAAGGAATCATCGATAGCCTTCTCTTCCGCTGACTTCATTTTGCGTCTGGCCTTGGCCAACTCTCGACGCTTTCTTTTCTCCTCATACTCAGGATTAAGGACTCCCTTAACATACTTGGGAGGATCAAGCATAGGATCAAGCGTATGGTCCCCTTCCTCATCAATCGCGTAGGCAATATCAAGCCCATCAACTGTCAATGTATCAATGGAGAGCCTACCAAAGAAAAAATCGATCAACCTCACTTTGATTGTAGCCTCGCTGATTCTTATCCGGGTCTGACTCTCAACTGGATCGGAACGCTCAGCAGTAGACGTCGCATTGTCAGCATACTTATCCCTAGGACTCAGAAGAATATCAGATAAAACAACTTTACCACCAAAGGTCCCTGCTCTCAGCTCTCCAATATCCATCCTCAGATTTCTTTCTGCCTCGAGAAGATTAACAATTGAATCTTCTGTAATCTTTCTGGAAACAAAAATGCCAAGAAAGACAAAAGATAAAGCCACAACCAAAAGTAGCAGCACAACCAATCTGAAGGTGATCTTACGCATAATTAAAAGACCCGGATGGGGCAGATCATTTAATTTATACCCAAACCTACAACTAACAACAATCGTTGATAATACTTTTCAATAGAGCCACGAGACTTTCTTATCTGGAGAAGAGGAATCTAGAATTGCACTGTATCGATCAGAAAAGGGGGGAACCAAGGCCCTATCGTTCTGGATCGATTTATGGAGCAATTACTCGTATTTTTCACTAAGATACCCTGCAGCTCAGGCGTTATTGTATGTATCAAAATGAAATATTATAAATTTGTAGCATTGCTACCTTTCCTCCTTCAAGGCCTAGCACAAGAAATTTGCGCAGACGATCCTTTGCCTGAAGGGATAATAGCAGCAATTAGAAATAAAAACATCCCCACCATCGCTGATGTGAGCGTTATAAATTTTAACGAGAAGGGTCATGGTAAAATCAAAGTCCATGCAATTTACAAGTCGGAACTAAGAACCAAACAAAAGAAAAAAGAAACTAAAGCCACTCTCGCGAAATGGATACGCGGTTACGGTCTAGAGGGAAGCAATAAAGTTGCACCTCTCAAATTATTGATTAATGGAAAGCCCGGGCGATTCCTCTTTTTTCTCGATGGGGACCTACTCTACTCGACTTACAATAATCGGTTTCCTATCCGGAAAACTAAAGACGGCTCACTCGAAGTCGGCACTGCTTTCAATGGGAGCGGAGCTCCATGGAAGCCCTTGAAAGAAGTAATCAAATTGATTCCGCAAAAATTATCCGAGGAAAAAGAAGACTGATTAGGCAAGATCCAAAGGACCGCCTTCGCTTAATTTATGCTCTCCAAATCCTTTTATGTGATGCCCGAACCCGTGAGCTAAAGACATTAAAAGCCTGTTATGATTAATTCCAGGCAAATGGAGGGAGCGGCCCATCTTAAATCCGAGTCCACCACCGAGAAGAGTGAAAGGAATAT
>JAAZZC010000105.1 GCA_014239335.1 Verrucomicrobiales bacterium | reverse complement strand
GTACTTTCAGGACTTTCCACCGACCCTCACGGCACTCCCAAAGGCCGGAGCCATCTTTGTCGGTTGGTCCGGAGCTAGCACCAGCACGGAGGCCACAATTCAACTACCCATTTCGGCCCGGACAACTTCGGTGACCGCAATGTTCGAGTGAAGTGACTCGTCCCTCGAAATGCTAGGAATTGCACATTCTAGAGCTCTGCGTCTCCAACTCTTCGAAGAATTACAGGCACGCATTTCCAATTCTGACGAAGAATTTCTTCTGGATGGTTTTATGAAATTTTTCATTGTACTCATTTTTATAGGTATGATTTTATTGTTGATTAATTATTTTGGCAAAAATAAGAAATTTTGATTCGATATGAATTACCAATTGATAAAAATGAAAATGTTTAAATTTAATCTTCTGATAGCGCTCATTGCTTTTTTAAATGTTAGTGCGGACTCTTCTGAGCGGCCGAACATCATGATTATCCTGACAGATGATATGGGGTTTTCTGATCTCGGTTGTTTTGGTGGTGAGATTGATACACCTAACCTTGACTCGCTCGCTTCTACTGGATTGAGATTCACTGAGTTCTACAATACTGCCCGGTGCTGGCCCACTAGAGCAACTATGCTAAGTGGAAGATACAGTGATAAGTTGACCCCTTCACAGGTTATTATTCCTCAGATCCTCAAGGAATCAGGTTACCAGACCGGCATGGCGGGCAAGTGGCACCTTGGAATGAATCCCAAGAAGGACGGGCCAATTCAGAGAGGATTTGATGATTTCTATGGGACCATGACTGGGGCAGGATCTTTCTGGGACCCTTACACATTGACCCGCAACACTGAGCCGACCGAGCCTGACGGTAAGGACTATTACTACACCGATAAAATTGGGACTGAGGCGGTGCGGCAAATTGAGTCTTTTGCAAAATCAGAAAAACCTTTTTTTCAGTACGTGGCTTTTACTGCAGCTCATTGGCCCATGCATGCTCCTGAGAAGTCGATTCAAAAGTACATGAAAATGTATGAAGATGGTTGGGAAAAATTAAGGAATGACCGGTATCAGAGGATGCTGAAAATGGGTATCATTGATGAGGAAAAGTGGCCCTTACCAGTAAGAGAAAGCTGGGTCAAAGATTGGGAAACTATTGATCATAAGCCTTGGAGAATTCGTAATCAAGCCATCTATGCTGCGATGGTTGACCATATGGATCAAGCCGTCGGCAACATTGTCGATGCACTCAAAAGAACTGATCAGTTTAAAAATACATTAATTATTTATTTCCATGACAATGGAGCATGTCCCGAGCACTTAGGAGGCAATGGTTGGAACACTGCTAACAATATTCTTGCTAAGGCCAAAAGAGAAGGAAAGGAAGTGGCAGTGGGGGACAGGTACGATGTGATGATGGGAGGTCCGCTCACTTATGGTAGTGTCGGACATAACTGGGCCAATGCACAGAACACTCCAATGCGTCGTTATAAATCTAATGTGCACAATGGGGGGGCATGTACACCTGCTATTATGCATTGGCCTGCTGGCCTAAAGACAAAGTCAGGTTCAATTACTGACCAGAGGGGCCACGTGATAGATATGATGGCCACTTGCATTGATCTTGCAGGGGCCAAATATCCTGAAGAACTATCGGGAAAGAAAATTGATCCTCACGAAAGTAAATCACTAGTTCCTGTCATTGAGGGTAAATCAGTCAGCCGGGACCATCCTTATATATTCAATCATGCTGGTACCTATGCAGTGGTGAAGGGTGACTTTAAAATTGTCCGGGAGGGCAAGCGACCATGGGCGCTTTATGATCTTGCTAAGAATCGTACAGAGACAATTAATCTTGCGTCTAAGAACCCGGAAATTGTTAGCAACTTGGAAAAGATATGGGACGAAAGATGGGGAAAGAAGAAATAAAAATAAGAGTTTTTCTGCCTAGGACTTGGGTTTTAGAACTTCATCTAAAAATTTAAGAACTCGTTGTCTGTTCTCGCCCTGATAAAAATCAGCGCCCCCATGCTTTTTACCCGAAAGCACATTCATTTGAACTGAGAGTCCCTTACTTTTGTAAATCTTGGTTATTGCTTCAGACTGATCTATGAGAACAGTCTTGTCCTCATCACCATGAAATATCAATAGGGGGGGATCATCGTTAGTAACGTGGTGCGCGGCCGATGCAAGCTTTGCAAGTTCTACTTTTTTATCAGCTCCTCCACCAAGAAGATTGTATACTACCGACCCGAGCTCGTTTGCTCTTGAGGGTTGCGTTTTGCTCCTAAGGATAAAATCAGTTGGTCCGTAATAATCAATGATCGCGGACACTGAGGATGGCTGGCTTAGGTTACCACCAACGTCCCCTTCGAGTTGCTCATTACCTGAAGTCGTTCCTATAAGAGCAGCTAAGTGCCCACCAGCACTCGATCCGGCGACGACAATATGATTGGTCTCAAAACCGTACTTGCTGGAATTGGCACGCAACCATCGAATTGCACCCTTACAGTCATGCAATTGTGCTGGAAACTTAGCGACTTGGCTAAGCCGATAGGAAATACTGGCCACAGAGTAACCGTGTTCAGTTAACCAATCCAGTTTGCAGTCCTTCTTTGAGCCTTTCTGCCACCCGCCTCCATGTATCCATACGACAAGTGCTGACTTTGTATTTTTTTCTGGAAGGTACAGATCCAATTTGAGGCTATGATCTTTAATTTTTGCAAACTCAATATCTTTGATGTTTTTTGCCGTTTCTGCTGAGCACAGATTTAAAAGGAGAAAATTGATTACTGTGATGAAGGTAATGAGGTGGGGATTCATTTTAGGTATTATTAATCAATTGAAATTATTGAATTGATGGTCCCTTAGATCAGGATAATTCACGAGCTAGATCTAATCTAGAGCAGTGGCAATGGTTCCCCATCACAGATATTAAAGGGCCTGCCTCCCTGATCGTGAAGTATGGCCTTGTGATCGATGCCTAGAGCTGCATATACAGTAGCATGAAAGTCAGCTGGCGAGCAGGCATTGGATTCCGGTTCAGCGCCTCTCGAATCACTGGATCCATAAACTTGTCCTCCACGGATGCCGCCTCCCGCAAGTGCAACTGAGTAGACTCCAGGATGATGGTCGCGGCCTCCGTTACCATTAATCTTTGGGGTACGACCGAAGTCAGTCAGAAATACCACTAACGTTTCATCGAGCATTCCTCTTTGTTCGAGGTCAGTTAGAAGAGCAGAAACTGATCGATCAAAGACCGGCAATAAGCGGTCTTTCATCTTTGGAAAATGGTTCCTATGAGTGTCCCAATTGTCCCCGCCTCCACCAGCAAGGTCTCCTGCCGAACATAGGGCCTGAACTACCGGAACGCCGGCTTCAACTAAGCGCCTTGATAGAAGAAGTGTCTGACCACAAATATGGTCTCCGTACATGTCTCTTACTCTCTGATCCTCTTTTTCTAAATCATAGGCATCATGTACTGGAGATCCTAGGAGAAGGTCAGCGGCCATTTGCCGGTAACGATCGAGTTGATCATACTCAGTTCCTGTCCCGTTTTTAGTGCCGAGTTGATTGTCTAAATCATGTAGGAGAGAACTTCGTTCCTTGATTCTGTTCTTCTTGACGTTGAGCTTAAGATTCAGTGCCTTGTCGGTATAACGGGTCACTCCTTGGAAAGGTTCTCCTGCAGGAGTCTTTATAATTACAGGATCGTAAGCGGACCCTAGCCAACCGCCATAATCGCCGGCCATTAATGTTCCATTATCATACATCGAGTATGGAAGTTTGATAGCTCTTGGGGTCCCAGCTAAGGGTTCATTGAACCTTGAGATCATTGACGTTAAGGATGGCCAGTTATTACGTTTCTTGGCTTTTAATCCGCCCTCAGGGTCATGGCCCGTCAGAGAGACATACATTCCTTGTTGATGACCGCCGTGCCGATGATGAATGGATCGGACAATGGCCATTTTTTCTGAATGCTTTGCTAGTAGAGGCAGATGTTCACAGAACTGGATGCCGGGAGTCGCTGTTGGTATCGGTTTAAATTCTCCTCTGATATCAGAAGGGGCATTTGGCTTGGGGTCAAAGGATTCATAATGGCTCATTCCTCCCCAAGTATATAGAACGATGCAAGATTTGGCTTTCGGTGCTTGTGTGCTTGCCCGAGAGACTAATGAAAATAAGCTCGGGACGGAGAGTCCGGCCAGCCCAATACTCGATTTAAGAAAGTTCCTGCGAGTATGTTGTAGGCCTATCATCGATAGAATGAATCTAATGCAATAATAATTTATTACGACTTAAGAGTAATCTCAAGTTCGTAAAATTAATTTAACTTTAGCGTGAGGATACTTTTGTACCTAATTTAAAGCATTGCGGTAGCTGTATTATTCTGTGTCTGTTCGGAAAGGTCCGGCAGGTAAGCCCTCCTTGTTGTACAGATTAGCCTTAGCAGGATTCATTGTAAAACCGTACCGGACAGCTACTGGTTCAGAAACTCCTTTGGATTCGACAACGACAGTTTGCCCGTCAATTCTGGCATCTGCCCAGACCCATTTATTGTCCTTTCCGGATATAGAAAAGTGTTCCAGTTTTCCATCTTTTACTTCGGCCGTAGGTTCTAGACCGTTTTTCTTGCCAACGATGAGTCCTGATCCGACGTGATCGAATGATAGACGGATTGTTTTTCCTTCTACTTTATGACTTTTGTATAAAGGTCCTGATGGGACCAAATCCTTTTGTCCATAAGTCTGATGCAGTGCCCACTGAGCGAGGCGCCAACCTACGTCCTGTTTATTTTTTGGGTGAATATCATTGGCTGCACCGATGTCTGTAATGACTGCCATTCCTGTTCCTGGTATGTCCAGTGC
>JAAZZC010000104.1 GCA_014239335.1 Verrucomicrobiales bacterium | reverse complement strand
CTAATAAAGCACTCAATGAAAATGCCGATCTCAGGAAAAAGTTAAACGAACTTCTATATGACAAAGCATCAAAGGCACAAAAGAATCAAGGGCCCAAAGAAACAACCAAGCCGACTGCACCCGAAAAGCAAAGCACAGTAACTGCCTTACCAGAAGAATCACCGAGTACCGTAAAAGAGGCCGCCACCATTGATCTTAGGATCTGGACAGATGGTAATACCCATAAAACAAACGAACAGATCAAAGCTCATTTATCTGCTAAAGACAAGGATGGCGTTGAGGGTTGGGCCAAGGGAAGGTTAACATTGATCAAATTGTCCGAAAACACCATCCTTCCTATAGAGGTAATTTCCAGCTGGCTCATTGAGTTGAACCCTTTGGAAGAATCTACCCACCGACTGAGTTTTAATGTTGCCGAACCTGGTCACTACAGACTCAAATTAACTCTCAATGACTCTGACCTCTCAACCATACATGAATTTAGCGTCACGGAATCCGCGGTCAAAAGCGTTCAAGGATCACCAGCAATTACCTCTAATTCAGAAACTGTAGGCACTACTGCAAAAACTCCAAAGAGCAGTTCCTTAGTTCACACTGCTAAGGAAGAAGTGAAAGGGCCTGATAAGAGAATCGCCGAAAGTGCTACCCATTCTTCACCAGCAAAAGTTGAACCGGCTAAAGAAATAATTTCTGAGTCCATTGAAATGAAACTCGGAACGTACTGGTTTGTAAGGATCGGGGTGGTCCTGCTTCTTACTGGCATTGCTACCCTAGCATGGTTCAAGAAAAGTTTCTTTTTGGACCTATCTCCTAGCACCAAAGTTGGTCTCTTCTACGCTCTGAGTACAACAATGAGCGGTTTGGGTTTTTGGATCCAAAAGAAAAAAGAAGAAGTTAAAAACTTCGGCCAGGTTCTGATTGCTGGCGGATTTGCAGGGACTTATTTTACCACTTACGCAGCCCACATCTTTGAACCGGTTAAGATCATTCAAGACCCTACACTTGCCCTAGTCCTACTCTTTTCACTAGGCGCATTAATAGTTTGGTTCGCTGAAAAATTAAAATCTGAAACAATTGCTCTATTCGCCATTGGGGCATCTTATTACGCTACCTACGTGCCAATCATCCATTCAGGTGAAATTTCACCATGGGTAATCCTTGCATCAAATCTAATCCTGGCAATATCTTCGGTCATTTTCATGCTGCGCAACCAGTGGTTCAGGATGCCCGCGCTGAGCATGTTCGCATCCTATTGTGGATTTTTCATCTGGAGAGCAATGACTGAAGATCCAGGACTCCTCATAGTGGCATTATTCGCCTGCTCCTTGTGGATCGTATACACCGCAGCAGCCCTCCTCTCCCGTGACAATGGATTCAAGGACAATGAACGGGCAACTTTCATTACCCTCAATAACGGTGCCCTTTTCGGACTCATGAGCTGGGACCTACTAAAAAATGCAGAGTCCCAGTACTGGATCCTTCCACTCTCCATAGGAGTGCTTCTGATTGGCTGTGCTTTTTTTGTATCAAAAGCATTAAAAGAACATTCTCTAACGAAGAACTGTTATCTGATTCAGGGACTGACCCTAGTCACATTGGGACTAATGCTCACAAAACAATCCGAATCGATAAAGGGACCCATCCTTGCTGCAGAAAGCGTGATCCTACTCTTCGGCGCAATACGCCTCAAGAGCTTGATTGTGCGATACGCTTCAGTTGTCGCTGCAGCAGCTGCCGTTATCTTTGGCTTTATTTCTATAGCAAATGGCGCTGGAGATTCACTTTACAGCTGCCTGAGCATTGGAGGGTTCCTGCTCTTTAATGCATACCTGACCAGTAAAAGAATTGAACAAGATAA
This sequence comes from Verrucomicrobiales bacterium, assembly GCA_014239335.1. Classification (GTDB taxonomy): domain Bacteria; phylum Verrucomicrobiota; class Verrucomicrobiia; order Verrucomicrobiales; family DEV007; genus EC70. The sequence continues at coordinate 6,477 of JAAZZC010000104.1, read as the reverse complement.
TGGAAGTTTTTTGAGACCCATTGTCAGTTACTTCACGGCCTCAGCATTAGCCGTCTCAATCGCTGCGCTCCTGATTCAAGCAGAGTATTCTTTAATGACTAGATCGACCCTGATCGCCAGCTCTTTCATATTTTGCGCCTCAATTTATCCTCTACGAGTACGTGAATTTGTGCTCCTAGGGCAAATACCCGCCATTTTTGGAGCTCTTCATACTTTTGAAATTCTTTCAAAAACCGAAGGGTTCGGCTTAGATCCTTTGATCTTACTGATATTGACTCTGGGACTTGCTCATTGGTGGAGATTACAAAAGAATAAGTTCATTAAGGAATCTGAGCCAAATGAAAAACAGGCCAATGGAATTTCACTTTTTTATGAAATAATCTACTCGGCAACAATCATATCACAGCTCTTACTTTGGCTCGTAGCTAATCACCAATTCAGTGCAGATTGGCTCTGGATAGGCTCTGTTGCAGCAGCAGTAATCACCGCGTACTCCGCAATGACTAGGGCTAAATTCATCGGAATATTCTCGCAAATATTTCTACTCATTGCTTGTGGAATTCAGGTTGGCATATGCATCAATGATAATGACGCCGCAGCCAGCATGGCACTGATCCCAATAGGAACAATGCTGGGAACTAGTCTGATAATTCCCTACATCTCAAGAAGTATCGAAGTAGTTTCAGAATCTATCAAACGTACCTTTGATCTGATTCAGCGCGGATATCGTCTAGCCAGTTCGGGACTTCTGATACTATGGATTTACCGTTTCGTTCCAGAAGATTTCCAATTATGGGTAAGTGTGATTCTAAGTTTTGCTTGTATCAAAGCAAGTAAATGGAGACCCGCGACCGAGTGGGGATGGGCATCATTGGCCTTTTCCTTGTCTGGCCTTATGTATATCAAAAACGTTCCAGACCAATATCAAACTCCTGTGAGCATGATCATTGCAGCAGCATTTTTCTTCTCATCCCGTTCATTTTCTGGAAAAGAATCACTCATCGCATCCATCGCCTACCTATCTGCAGGATACATTTGTCTAGCAATGGAACTTATAGAAGAAAATTCAATGTTGCCAAGCATGGCCGGAGTTCTTTTCTTGTTAACAGTTCAACAAATCACAAGACGCATTAGCGGTAAAATAGCAATTCCTAATGAGGCTCATGTTTCATTAATCATTTCAGGGGCCATTGCCCTTTTCTTGTGGACTACGGTTAAGGTGGGCGGAAGCACAGAGGGACTTCGCTCTATTACTTGGGCAGGTTTAGCCGTGATTTATTTTGCACTTGGACTTGGACTAAAGGAAAGATGGTATCGACTCACGGGCCTCGGAACCCTAGGGATTGGACTTCTCTCTCTTATTCCAATCATTTTGGAACTTAAAACAGAGATGAAAATTGCCAGCCTGTTCGTCTTAGGAGCAGTATTTGTTGGACTTGGTTACGTATACACTCGGTATAAGGAAAAGATCAATAAGCTCCTTTAGACATCAAAAAAGACGAGTTAATGTATGGAGCTTACACATGACTCTCGGCCCATCATCAACAGTTTTATCCATCGCTTCTTTACTAGCTACTTCCTCGCTCATTATTGATGCTGAATGTCAGAACAATAAAGAGCCACTAGCAAAAGAAAAATTAAAGGCTCTTGGAATCACTATCTTCACGGACAATAACACAGGTTCAGTCACTGAAGTTCTCGGAAATGGAAACAATAAAATGTCCGACTCGGACCTTATACTGATATCCAATTTTAAAGAAATCACCGACCTATCTTTAGAAAGGACTCAGATCACTGATGCCGGCATATCTCATCTTTCAGCTTTAAAAAAACTGGAATGGCTAAACCTCTACAAAACTAAAATCGGCAATGCCGGCCTTGAGAAACTCTCAAAAATCAACTCCCTCAAACTTCTCCCAATCGGATCAACTCTCATAAATGACCAAGGTCTATTCCATCTAAAAAAAATGCCACAATTAGAATACTTGGGACTGAGAGGGAATCCCATAACCGATCATGGCTTAATGCAGATAAAAATTCTTTTCAACCTTAAGGGGCTAAATCTCGGTGAAACCAAAGTTACAGACAAGGGCCTCAAAAAAATATCGAACCTTGGAAATCTTGAAGAATTATGGCTTCAAGAAACGAGCGTTAGCGATGCCTCGATCAGGGAATTAGAGAAACTCAGCAAGCTCCGTTCCCTTGATCTACGGAATACTCAATTCACTGACAATGGAATAGATGAACTGAGAAAGAAACTTTCTAATTGCACGGTCAGATTTGAGTGACCAGCTTCGACTACTATCCAGGAGGCCAGCTGAGAGATCTGCCGCCGATTAAATGCACATGCAAGTGAGGTACCGTCTCGCCGCCATCTTTACCATTATTAATCACTATTCGAAAGCCGTTCTCCTTGTCTGCAAGCCCAAGATCATGAGCAATGGATCGAGCCGTAAGCAATAAATGCCCCAAAGTATTCTGATCCTCATCACTAGCCTCACCTAACCTAGGAATTGGTTTCTTCGGAATGACTAAAATATGAAATGGCGCCTGCGGAGCAATGTCTTTAAACGCTAGGCAAACCTCATCCTCGTGAATGATGTCGGCAGAAATCTCCCTATCAATAATTCTTTCAAAAAGGGTCTTCTCAGACATGACCGATATATATATTAGGTCCTCAGGCTAAGGGTCGCTATTTTATTTCAATATAAGACTGATCTGACCTTCACGAGTCTTGGACAACTCAAATATAATGAAGTCATTAATCTCTTCCGTCAGCTTTTCGCAAGCCCTATTCCACCGCCCCGCACAACACAAATCTTTGACGGCCTTACGTAGCCCATAACACATGATCTGAGAAGTACCGCTCCGTTCACATTCAGCCAAACGCTGACGTAACAACCGGAAGAATTCCAATTCAAACCCACTACCAGCATCTCGAGCAACATCCAGCAATGAAATGCGAACAGGCGGAGGCAAAATCTCCAACCGACTAGCAATGTCATCACATCCCATATGCGAGAGAGCCATCTCTATTTTCTTATACAGTTCTTCAATTGTGATGATATTCTTTGGGAAACGATGCCTCAGATACTCGATGACTGCTCTCGTTATGTCACCGGCAAAGAACCAATCAGGATGTCCTGCCTTATTCGCTGCCTTACTGATTTCATCTGATAGCCAGCGAGCTTCATAGCTAACGACTTCGTGATCACCAAATTTTAAAAGGGGTAAAAGATTAGGCTGGCAAACCATTATATTGATTGAGGCTGGATATTAAATGGGGGTTATATTAATTGGCTAATAAGACCATATAATGTGCCGATTTCGTCAGACAAGGCAAGCTATTGTCTGAAAAAATCTCGCTCCTTTGATCCGGGTGCAGGGCGTCTCCCCAGCGACTCTATCTCATCAATGAACTCACCCACATCCTGGAATTCTCTGTAGACCGATGCGTACCTCACATAGGCTATCGGATCGATGGCTTCAAGCATTGACATGACCCGAGCCCCTATCACCTGAGTCAGAACTTCTCGAGCACCTTCAGTTTGAATCTCTGCAATAATTTTGTCTGTTGCTCTTTCAAGAATATCAATGCTCACTGGGCGTTTTTCACAGGCTTTCACTAATCCATTCAGTAATTTATCACGGCTGAAAGGCTCCCTAATACCGTCCCGTTTAACTACACGCATGTCGCTGTGCTCCAACTGCTCATAAGTAGTGAACCTGTGCCCACAATCTATGCACTCACGCCTTCTCCTGATGGACAGACCATCTTTGGCCTCGCGTGAATCGACTACTTTATCATTAATATTTCCGCATTTATTGCATCGCATTACTCAAGAATTAAGTAAGAACGAGCCGAGGCCCCCACGTCAACGCTCAACTCTTAAATAATGACTATCCGATTAAGAATTCGTTAACTATTCAGTAATGCTTTATGATACATTTCAGATAAGCTGTTGGTTTCTAGATTGCTGAAACCTTTTCATAAAAGTGATAATTGGTCAGAATTAATAGCCCTGAAGAAATATAAGTATTAAAGATATAATTTAAGGAAATTTCTCTACATACTACATGACTAGAAAGGACTTATGTACATTGACTTAGTACAAAATATAATTCGTTATAAAATATTATGGGTAATAGAAGAATTATATTAATTTTTGTATTTCTCCTGTTTCTTTCGAGGGGCTATGCGGACAATTATCCCGAGCCCATAGATGGCTGGGATTATAAATTCAATGGAAACTTGGCAGAAAGCATTGCTGATGCCGCCTTAGATGGAACATGGGACCACAATAACAATTCCGATCAATGGGATGGAACGGTCCCAGGATTTGGAAATCCAGGCGGAATTTCAATTATCCAAATCCAAGATGAGCCAGGAAATAATGCATTACTCATGGTCGACGCAGTTACCAGCTCAGGCAGGAACAATAATAGAAGACTTGCCCTGACCCATAATTTATTAGCCCACGAAGGCATCCAACCAACTTTTTTAAAATCAGGCGCCACAATTACTTTCCGAATCAGGGTCCCCTATTCTTCGCCCGACCTCATTGAATCTCCTAATGGTCTTGCCCCACATGCGAACGCTAAAGGGATAATCAACCTTAGAGGGAATGGCGGCAGGGTTAGCTTTTCCCTAGGAATAAAAGGAACCGACGCACTATTCCCTAACGACGGTTTCTTTGTCAGTGATTCCAATGATCCTATATTCCATACACTTGACCCCACAACTTGGAATGAATTTTGGATCACTATCCAAGAAAGTAAAAGAAATAACAAACTTTACGAGCTAAGAGCATACAAAAACGGCGCGATAGCTGCATTTATCTCGAGGGACATAGGACTATCTACGGGAACAGAAGAAAGCTTCCCCTACATTTCATTGCAACTTTCTTCAACAACAGAAACCGCAGCAGTCGAAATTGATTACCTCGCATTCAAGTCTGGCGTTCACGCTCCAGACGATAATGATGAAGACGGCATTCCCGACTCTTGGGAATTAAATTACTTTAATAACATCCTATCCGACCAATTCTCCGACCCCGACGGTGACGGCCTAACAAATCTGGAAGAATTCAACTTAGGAACAGATCCAACCTCAGAGGACTCTGATAGTGACGGAATAAATGATAAAATTGAACACACAGTTCATTTCACTGACCCTGCGAACCCTGACACGGACCAGGACGGATTAAGCGATCCAGAGGAAATAAACGGACAACCCGCAACCAATCCATTGCTTAGTGACTCGGACGGTGACGGCATAAATGACCGAGAAGAAATCTTGAAATACAATACGAATCCTAACGACCGTGACACTGATCAGGACGGTGCAAATGACCACTATGAATTGGAAAAAGGATATGACCCTACAGATCCAAATGAAGTTCCTGTTTTTCCATCATTTGAACACCTTCTTATCAATGAATTTATGGCAACCGGAGGAAGCTCTCTTACCGACTTAGATCATGACAGACCCGATTGGATTGAGATCTGGAACCCAACAAATGGTACTATCAGCTTGCAAAATTACTACCTCACAGACGACAAGGATCAGTTGAATAAGTGGGCTTTCTCTCAGCAAACAATCAAAGCCAATGATCACCTTGTAATCTTTGCATCAGGAAAAGATCGGACCGATCCCAGATATGAACAACACACGAATTTTAGCCTTGATGCTGATGGCGAATACCTCGCCTTAACAAGAACGGATTCTAATGGTGCTCTCAAAATAATTAGCGAGTATTCCTCTAAATTTCCGACTCAAGAGCAGAGCATCTCTTACGGACTAGATCCAGAAAGTCTTGGTGAGGGATACTTAGAAAAACCAACCCCAAAGCGCCCCAACGAGGGAGGCATCGCATCAGGTTTCGTTAAGGACACTCAGTTCAGCGTGGATCGTGGATTTTTTACAGAACCTTTCATGCTTCACATCTCAAGCAACACTCCCGGAGCAACTATTCGTTACACGAGTAACGGATCAGAGCCTACCGAATCTGTGGGAAAAATATATAAAGGCCCAATAGAGATAAGCAAGACCACAATGATCAGAGCCGCTGCATTCAAGACAAATCACTTTCCGACCAACATAGATACTCATACTTACTTATTCCTAAACGATATCTACAACCAGCAAAGGGCCAATGAGTGGCCATCTTCTGGAGTCAATGGTCAGGCCCTTAATTACGGGATGGATCCTGACATCACTTCAAGACATACGCCCGAAGACATGATCGATGCGCTTTCCGCTATTCCCTCAATATCCATTGTCACAGAACAAGAAAATCTCACTTCTTCGGGCCGTGGCATCTATGTCAACGCTCAACAACATGGCAGGAACTGGGAAAGACCCGCATCCTTCGAAATGATTTATCCTAAAAAAATAAAATCAGACATGCAGATTAATTGTTGCCTCAGGATCCGCGGAGGCTTCAGCAGAACATCTTCAAACCCAAAGCATTCTTT
>JAAZZC010000207.1 GCA_014239335.1 Verrucomicrobiales bacterium | reverse complement strand
TATTCTGATGCCTCTGTCCTCCCTCTTGGAATTCTCTTCATCTCTTAGGACCGAAGCATTTGCAAGATAATAGGTAGGATGATTATCATTTTTAAGTTTGATGGCGTTAAGATTTGTGAGCGGTTGTTTTTTCCATGCAACGGATAATTGGTTCTTTGATATGAGATCGGCTTTGACTATTTCCTCTTTGAAAGGTTCATAATTATCTTTCTCCATCATTGATCTTATGGACATTAGAAGCCAAAGATTCTCTTGAGTTGATAAGTTTCTGGAATCGTCCATTACAGAGAGTATTTGTTTTCTAAAAGCAGGTTCGCTTTTCTCTTTCCACTGAGCATTCGAAATCGTGTTGAGGGCAATGTATTTGACTGCATTGGAGCGGCTTGTGGAATAAAAGTTTCCGGGATCAAAGGCCTCCTTAGGTGTAAGATTACCAATCTCGCTGGCAAGCAATTGGCTTTCTTTTTGCATGATTTTATAAGCATGCATTGCTAGGGCGAGAAATGCGCGGGACTCGTCCCTTAGAAAATTTCGGTTCAGATAAAGCTCTTCTATAGCACTAATCGGTTTATTGTTTGAACGGAACTTGCTGTCTATAAATACCGCGAATGCTTTCAGATCTCCATGATCATTAATACGGCCACGGCCCTGGATGATAGAATCGAGGGCCATCTGAAGTTTTTCATCAAGCCCTGCAGGGATATTATAATTTAATTTTTGACATTCGTTCACAAGCCAGGCTGCCTGGATTGTTACGTAGGGATTGGGAGATGATGATCCTGGCCAGTAGGGGAGGAATCCTTTATCGTTTAAATGTTGTGCAATATAATTAATCCCCCCTTCTATAGTAGACTTATAATTCAGGTGCTTTTGTCCGAGAGCCGGAAGGTATTGTAGGAGATCAGCTAGCTGGATGTATCCAAGCAATTTACTTGTCCTTTGTTCGAAGCAGCCATGAGGATATTCAAGCAGTTCGGGCAGTCCCTGAAATTTAGGCAAAAAAGGTGATCGTGAAAAAGTGATGCCGAAATCACCCTCAGACTTTTCCCATATTTCAGGTGCTGATTTCGAGAAGACAAACTCTGTCTCGTTCTGGGGAACTTTACCATAAGTGCCTGTCCTTTGTATTATTCCAGGCCTAAGAATAGGTAACGTTATTTCGACCTCGTCCGTGATTTTAGAGTTTCCGAGGATGCTGGCTTTGAAAAGTACTTTAACGTTTGTGATTCCTTTTTTTACTTTTGCTCTGAGGTTGAATGTGCCTGGAATATTTTTATTGAGCGGTCCGATTTCGTATTGCTCTTTTTCCAGGCTCATTATCCCTTCCCCGGGTTCGCAACTGATCAGAACTTTGGCATTATCCATCACTTTTTGTCTGGCAATGGCCCTGAAAACAATTTCATCTCCGTTTCGGATAAATCTAGGTAGTGCGGGTTCAATCATCAGTCCCTTACTCACCTCAAAATGAGCTTGTCCATTTCCGAATTTGTGATCTTTCGTTTGAGCGACTGCCGTGACCCGGAAAGAAGTGAGATTATCTGGTGCTTTGAATTTAAATTCGACTCTTCCCTGCTGATCTGTCCTGAGTCCTGTCATCCAGAATGCACGTGCAAGAAAATTTGAACGGGGTTGTTTCTTTTGTTGGCCTATGTCCATTCCACCACCACCGATGAGAAATCCTTTTTCCGTTACGTCCTCCTCTTCAAACCCTTCGATATGATTATCAAGGGCATGATAAGTTGAAACGTTATGGCTTCTTTCCCGGTAAAATCTGGGGATGATCGGAGGTATTTCCCATGCCCCAAGTTTTAGGACGGCCTCGTCCACGGCCATGACGGTCAGATCCGCATTGGCGATTGGTTTACCGTTACTGGTTATAAAGATTGTTCCAGAACCCCGGTCCCTCGGTGCAATCTGTGATTTATCCATTACTACATTAACGTCCAAATTTAATTCTTTGCGTATGACGTTTAGCTCTACTCGACCAAAACGTTCGGTCGGGATCTTTTCCGGACCTCCGGGCCTGATAAGGTAAACTGTTACGAAAGCATTCGGAT
>JAAZZC010000202.1 GCA_014239335.1 Verrucomicrobiales bacterium | reverse complement strand
GCTCGCAGGGAAAGGACTAACACTCCTTCTCAGGCTCTTCTCCTTTTAAATGAGAGTGAATATTTAAAAAGTGCACGTAATTTAGCGCTGATTGTTCTTACGCCTAAAAAGGCGAACCTTGCGCAGAGGATTGCGTTTGCTTTCGAGACAGTCACTTCAAAGCTGCCAGATCAAAAAGAACAGGTAATGTTATCTGATCTCCTCAAGAGCTTGCAAAGTTCTTATAATTCCCAGCCTTTACTAGCAGATGCACTTTGTGAAGGAGTTCAAGTGCAAGGAGTAGGTCAGAAAGCTGAGCTTGCAGCCTGGACTGTATTAGTAAACGCTCTATACAACTTAGATATTACCAAGACCCGTGAGTGAATTTAACCGAGCCTTATCTGATCTATCAATCGCGGAATCACGTCGTTCCTTTCTCTTGAATTCAGGAATGGGAATTGGGGCTTCTGCCTTTGCCTCATTGATTGCTAGTAATGGAGCCGCAGCTAAGGAAAATCTTATTACGAAGACCAGAGCAAAACGAGTTATCTTTCTTTTTATGGCAGGGGCACCTAGTCAGGTTGACCTGTTTGATCACAAGCCTGAAATGCACAAGCTGTTCAAAACAGCTTGTGGCTCCGACCATGTTCAAATTCTCTCAGCAAGGGAAGAATGGCGTATGGATGAGTGAACTTCTTCCGAACTTATCAACAGTCGCAGATGATATTTGTTTAGTTCATTCATTCAATACCAACGCAATTAATCATGATCCAGGGAAAACATCATTCTGCACAGGGTCAGAGATTCCAGGTAAGCCGAGCATGGGTTCATGGTTGAGTTATGGGCTTGGAACATTAAATAAGGACTTGCCGGATTTTGTTGTAATGCCGTCAGCGTTCTGGAGCGGCAAGGTCAACGTGCAGGCACTCTATGCTAGGTTATGGGGGAGTGGTTTTCTCCCATCAAAGTATCAGGGAACTTCATTCCAAACTACTGGGGATCCTGTGTTATTTCTTTCCAATCCAAAAGGAGTCGATTCTAAAGTTCGTAGAAGAATGTTGGATTCGCTTTCCGCTCTGAACCAAAAGCACCATTCAGAGATAGGTGACCCGGAAATTCAGACAACCATTGCTCAACAGGAGATGGCTTTTCGTATGCAGTCATCTGTTCCAGAATTGACCGATATCTCAAAGGAGCCCAAAAACGTACTTGAAATGTATGGGCCTGAAGTGAATAAGCCTGGTTCGTACGCGAGAAATTGTCTCTTAGCTAGGCGGATGGCTGAAAAGAATGTTCGGTTTGTGCAGCTATTTCATCGCGGCTGGGACCATCATACAAACTTGCCGGTTCATATGAGAGGTCAATGCCGCGATGTTGATCAGCCAACAGCTGCTCTTCTTAAGGATTTGAAGATGAGGGGACTCTTAGAGGATACGTTGGTTGTTTTTGCAGGAGAGTTTGGCAGGACCGTTTTCGGACAGGGAAATATTGCCCGTGACAATTATGGGAGGGATCACCATCCTCGCTGCTTTTCAGGGTGGTTAGCAGGTGGCGGTATCAAGGGTGGAATGCATTATGGTAAAACAGATGACTTTAGTTATAATGTTGTGAAGGACCCAGTGAGAGTTAGGGATCTTCATGCTACTATGCTCCATCTCCTAGGTGTGGATCACGAGGAATTGACCTTTCCTT
>JAAZZC010000181.1 GCA_014239335.1 Verrucomicrobiales bacterium | reverse complement strand
GTCTCTTCCATTGCCGCTTGCATCTTTTAGGTTTCCATCGAATGGCCAGTGACCTATTAGGGATTCAGACGTTTCCTTGGATATCTTATTTGTACCTTTACCTCTATTCCAAAGAGCAGTCACTTCATCATCTGACAGAGCCCTTCCCCAGATCCGTAAGTCATCGATCTTACCATTCCATGAACGATTCTTGTGGAAAAATTCCGTTTGAGGGCTTTCGTGAACTGCCTTTCGATTGGTTTCCACAAAACTTCCTGATCCTCCCATTAGAAGCTGTGGATCAAGAGTGAAGTCAGTACTCTCAAGGTTTGTGTTATGACCTTCAATGGCGATTACATTTTTGCCTATCTTGAATGCTCCGGCAAAATCATTTAGCGAAAAATATTCAGCGTTGTTAGCTTCATGATTGTTGACGGTAATTGCCCCAGTTTTTTCATCAACAATGAGACTATTAGAATTTAAGAGGCGACGTCCATTCGCATGTAAAACAAAAGCATCATCGTAATTGATAAGTAGTCCCAGACTTTTTAGTTCTGATCCTTCTGAGATTTCAAATTCCTTGCGGATGAACACTTTTGTGTACTTATTTTGCATCTCAGCGAGGACTGTCTTATCGTCATTATCTCCATAACCGAATCCGGCTTCTCCGGTCTTCCATCCTGCCTTTTCCGCATCAAATGATAACCCTGTCCAAGAACTATCGGTTGGTTCTTTTCCTCCGGCCAAATATCGCCACTTCTCACCCTGTTTAATTATAGTTTCACTTTTTCCAGCGGAATCGCTGCTAAGTTTCAGATTAGAACTTCTCTTAATCCGAGTATTGCCTTTCCAGTCATAGAAAGTACTTTCGACTTTGCTACTTGAGATTTTTTTTATCTCAAATTGGTCACCGCGATACATAATCCATTCACCCTCGATTTGATTGATCAAGTTTCCGTGATTGTCTGCACGCGTGATTTTTAATGTTAATATTAACATCCCTAAAACCAGTATGGTTTTCATTTTCATAAGTATAAGTTGATTGAATTTGTAGTGAGGGGGCTCATTTATCGATATGTAATATTTATTTTCCTAACATATCAAGACTTTAATATTTGGGGGCATTGAAATTGCTGATAATAAACTTGCTATTAGTTGCTGATTTGCTGCATAAGAAGGGAGTATGTTTAATAAATTAAATTATTTTAGTGTGGTTTTAATAGTATGCTTCTTCAGTTCCCCATGTGTTGCTGATAACCACAAGGGTGGAGATTTTATGGGGCCAACCATTGATTTGGGATGTGTGGTCAGTGACATAAATGGTTCTGTTAAATTTTATACCGAGGCGATAGGGTTCAAGGTTGTAGGTGGGTTTAAAGTTCCCGGTGACTTTGCGGAAAACGCTGGGCTCACTGCGAGTAAGGAACTTGATATCAAGGTTCTCTCGTTAGATGGCGCTGAAGGCGAAGGAGTAACGAAACTTAAGCTTATGGAGGTAAAAGGATCTGGAGGTAAAGCTGACCAAAGCTACATTGACAGTACATTAGGGTTTAGTTACATCACTATTTTTGTTAAAGATACGGACAAGGCGCTGGCCCGTCTTAAGAAGGCCGGGGTAAAACCTATTGCTAAAGGCCCTGTCACTTTGCCTAATAATTTAGACCCATCACTTTCCTTGACCATAGTGAGGGACCCGGACGGTAACTTTGTTGAGTTGGTTGGCCCTAAGCCCAAGAAATAAATTTTGCCCTAAATAAAAAGTATGAACTTCTTGGTGGTGAGTTGTTCTCTTAATCCGGATAGCAGGAGTAGATTGCTTGCTCTTTCCATTAAAGAGAATTTCGAATTCAAGAAAGAAAAAGTTCAGTTTCTCGACCTAGCTGAAAAGCAGATACCTTTTTGTGATGGGGATCAGGTTTACTCCGAACCTATCACTGCTGAACTGGCTGAGTACATCAGTTCAGCTGATGGAATCATTCTATGTGTGCCGATTTATAACTATGATGTGAACGCTGCTGCAAAGAACCTGATTGAGTTAACTGGTAGAAAATGGATGGGCAAAGTTGTTGGTTTTGCCTGTGCTGCCGGAGGCAATGGGAGTTATATGTCGGTCATGGGTGTAGCCAATAGCTTGATGCTTGATTTTAGATGCCACATCGTGCCGAGGTTTGTTTATGCTCTTGGTGATGCATTTCAGGGTAACGCGATCACTGACCCGGAGCTCATTGAGAGAGTTGATGAGCTTTCCACAGAAATGGTTAGGGTCAGCAAATCTTTGATTGCGGACCAATAAGATTATAATTTCAGATCTTGCCGCTTTGCTGACTCTTCAGATTTTCCTTATATTCGTTTATTTCGAGGGAATTTTCTTTTGCATCTGAGGAGTAGAAAATAAACCCTATTGCTCTTCTGGGCCTATTCTCTGATAGGTTCTTTCCTGCCAGATGAATGGTTAGAGAGTCATGAACGATGAGGTCTCCCTTTGATGCTGGGACCGGCACTTCATTCAGTCTATCATCTTCATTTCCATAGTCAGAGATTCCCTGAGAGAACCCCAGAGTTCCTGTCAGACTATGTTCTCGCATTCCTTTGAGGTGCGATCCTGTGACATAACGGACGCAGCCATTTTCCTCATCCGTATTATTGAGTGCTAGCCACATAGTTAATGCTCTTGGAGAATCGAGCTTGAAGTAAAAACCGTCCTGATGAGGGGGGGTAGCGGCGCCTATTTTTGGTGGTTTATTAAAATATTGCAGGTTCTTGGTAATGACATCATTCCCTAGCAATTCTTGTGCTAGTTGTTTTGGCTTGCCATTGAACAGTTGATGGAACCATGGATCATGCTCATGCATTCGCTGTAACTGTTTGAGTGAAGAATCATCATTTTTGTCTTCATAGAAAACTTCAGTTCCCGGAATTTCAGGCACGATTTTTTGGATATAATTTCCGATCCTTTTCTGGCACTCCTGGACCTCATCTTGACTCAGGAAAGAAGGGAACAAAAGGTAACCCTCCTCTTTGTACTTAGAGATTCTGTCACTGGTCAATTCAAAGCCGTTAGATTTTTCATTCCTCATCATCTTACACGGTTGGATCCGTGCATGAATATATGAGGATTTTGATAGAGAAATCAATAATCATAACGATACCTATTAAGCTAGTCTTTGATTTTTGGGTTTTATTCCGTGAGTGAGAAGCGGTAGAACTTTTTGTCTCCACTGAGTGGAAAAGTTCCGGACATGGTCCTTTCGGTGGGTTGCCAATCAATGAGATTGCCACTTTCCTCGACCCTAAGATCAATAGTGATGGTGTTGTCGCTTGGGTTAGGCCTCAAGAGAATCGATCCTGATCTGCCGTCTTGAATTTCCTCTATCGTTGGGCGCTCACAGAGTTTTCCGATTTCGATAATTTTATCAATGATTGTTTCGTTTAATGTTTCAATCTCTTCAGTCAAGCTAAGGACTTGAGTGCATTTGTTCTCGTACCTTTGATTAAGATCAGTGATTTGCTGATTTTTGTTATTGATTGTTTCGTTAAGTGCTTCTATGGCGCTTGATTGGTTTGATGCCTGGGCCAATGAATCGGATAAAGAGCCGACCTGATCGTTGAGTGAGGTGATTTGTGAGTTTTTTTGGACTAGTGAAGTGTTGAGCGTGCTGATGTTCTCTTCTAGCGAATTGATTTGAATCATCTTAGTGGCAACGGATTCCTCCAGTGAAGATATTTGATTGCCTTTCATCGTGAGTGAATCAGACAAAGAATCGACCCGATCATTGAGTGATATAATTTCAGAATCTTTCTGATTCAGCGAGTCGTTTAAATTATTTATGTCGCCCTTAAGAGAAGCGATCTGATTGCCTTTTGAAACGACAGTATTTTGGAGCAAAGTTATCTGAGTGTCCTTAATTTGTAATGAATCTGATAAAGACTCGACCTGAGCATTAAGCAAAGAAATTTCTTCTGTGTTCTCAGATAATTGGATCTCTTGTGTTTGGATGATCTGCTCCAGAGTCTCTAACTCTGATTGCTTGGCGGACAGTGTGGACTCAAATGAAATGATTTGATTGGATTTCTCGTCTAATGTGACAAGCAAATTTTCATTTGCTTCTTGCAGCTCTATAATTGTTTCTTGGTTAGTCAATGAGTCGACTAGGTCGAACTGATCGGGGGAGGAGAGCACCTCTTGCTTGCCCGCTTCTCTTTCTGCCAACAGTTCATTCTGAAGGAATCCATAATTGGTTACCGTGAAAGAGTTGACTGCTCCGATGAAGGCGTCAGTGCCTATCTCCGGCAATCCTCCCTCGAACCCGATAAGCCTCAGTTCTGAACAATCCTCAAATGCGTTATCACCAATACTTTGTATTGTCTTTGGTACGATGACTCTTGTAACTTTAGTGCAACTCTCAAACGCATTATCGGTTATCTTTGTTACAGGTATTCCTTCGATGCTATCAGGAATATTAATGATACCTTCAGCTGTAACTGCGCAACGGGTGATAGTTGCCCCATCCGCTCCTAAATCATCAATCACGTAGCTTAAATTTCCGTAAGTTCCACTAAGAGGAAGTATGCTCAATTCATCTATCCAGCCAGAGTCCTCTCCTGCTGATTCGGATTCATCCTTAGTGTATGACCATGTCAGTGAGTGAGAACCTTTCGGTATGATAATTGACTCAATCAACCATTCAGAATCACCACTAATCTGTTTCTTGACTGATCCGTCCAGCGATACGCTTAGATAATCGTGATCCTCCTCAGAACTGACTTTCCACCAGAATTCAGCTATCGTTGGCCCCTCGATTTCAAGTGTCACTGAAGTGGCCTTTGAATCAGATATTGAACCGCTCTGGGCAGCTCCTTCGGCATCATGGGTCACCTGTGCTTGATAAAACCACGCAGAATCAGACGGTGAATTTGAACTAAATTGTCCCGCATATCCGATCGCCTCTTTCATTCCAGGAAAACTGGATTCACTGGTAGGATCTGTTCCGAGTGTGACTTCTATCCTATCATTAAAACCATCATCATCAGTGTCCGCAGTCAGGTCACTAGTACCATAGATCTGTTCTTCTGTTTCTTGATCCAATCCGTCTCCGTCGTTGTCCTCTGATCTATCATCACTGATACTGATAAGAATAACTGCATCCGAAGAATCGCCGTTCGAGGACGTGCCTTTGAACGAGAGGTTAATGTTTGATTCTACTTCATAGTCGAGATCTTTAGGATCGTTTACCGTGACTTTGTTGCCGGTTATAATAAAAGCACTGTTACCGTCATTATTGGCATCATAATTCTGAATGAATTCATAAGAGGCTTGGCTGGATGAGCTTGTATTAACGATGGTGCCGATGAGAGTTCCCTCTTGAGAATTTTCTATTATCGAAAAGTTTTGATCAGATATTGAAAAGGTTCCGAAGCTCTGAGCTTGAAATACTCCGGAAGCACCTGAGATTACAGGATCGCCACTCTGCTCTCCGAGTAAGATAGTCCCAGTGTCGAGATCTACTGATGCTGCGAAGATTGGTGAATCTGCCGCAAAATTAAGACCCGTATCAATTAAGAAAAGAGTTTCAGAATCTGATATGCTTTCTCCTTCGCCTCCGATGATGAAGATTCGATTTCCTAAAAATTCAGATGAGCCACCATTACCGCTGGCAACTCCACTAAAGAAACCGTCAAGATTAAATGCTGAAGCTCCGCCGAAGCTGGATGAGTTACCGAATTGAGTAAATGAATTTTCAAGGAGTTGAGGATTTGAGTAGCTGTTCGGATCTGAAGTTGTTCCCACGGCAACGAAACCACCATTAATTGGAGTGCCATCGGATTGAACTTCTAGCCCACTTGAAAAGTTACTGAAGTTAATGGTTCCAGCATTTGAAATGCTATGCATTAGCAATGCTAAGATAATGAGTATTTGGTGAATTTTCATAGATCCAGGAATAGTAAGTTTTTAAAGAGATTTTGTTATTGCTTAAAAATAAGAGTATTTTTTTACAAATAAATATAGTAATTGTAAACACCATAATTACTATAACTTTTTATTAATTTATTTAAAATATATTAATAGTTTTTAGAGATTAATAAAATTGTTTTTTAAGGTAAGGAGTTCTTAGACTGTTTATGCACCTGTTTGATCGAATTAAATCAAGAATAAGAAAAGATTCATGTGCTTTGATTTTTATATTTTTAACGACAAAAAAAACCACCTTGTAAGTGGTCGAATCGCTGACTACTAATCGAAATATGAGATCCATTTTACTTAATTCTCTCATTATCGGTATCATTCTTGGTCAGGTATATTCAAATCAGAGACCGAACATAATTTTCATCTTGGCTGATGATATGGGATTCGGGGATGTGAGCGCCCTTAACGCCAAATCCCAAATACAGACACCGAATCTTGATAGACTCTCTCGTGAAGGAATGACTTTCACTGATGCTCATTCTCCATCCGCAGTATGCACGCCCACAAGATATGGAGTAATGACGGGCCGATATTGCTGGCGTTCCAAGTTAAAGTCGGGTGTTCTTAATGGGTACGGGACTCCTCTAATTGAGGCTGGACGAATTACGGTCGGATCCTTTCTCACGGATAGCGGGTACGCCACGGCCTGCGTTGGCAAATGGCATCTGGGATTAGGTTTCGTGCGAAAAGAAAATTCAAATAACAAACAGGACTTTGACTATTCGAAGCAACTCACGGACGGGGCTCACACTCGTGGCTTTGGTTTCTCTTTCATTATTCCCGCGTCACTGGACTTCCCTCCTTACGTATATATCAAGAATGGATCAGTCACCGCGGTGCCTGATCGCACTCAGCCCGGAGTTTCTTTTCCAGGTTTTTTAAGGAAAGGACCCATAGGCGCAGATTTTTTTATGGAGAATGCACTAGATCACCTAGTCGATCAGGCAGTCGTATTTCTGCGGTCAAGGAAAGGCGGTGACGGGAAACCTTTTTTCCTTTACCTGCCACTGACCTCTCCGCATAAGCCCGTCTTGCCTCATCCCCGGTTCCGCGGCAGTACGAAATTAGGAGTTTACGGTGACTTTATTTTTCAGACTGACGCGATGGTGGGAAAGGTCCTGAGTGCACTTGATGAGGGGGATTTAAGTAAAAATACCCTGATCCTTTTTACCAGTGATAATGGTTCATTCATGTATAATCGCCCTGGCGCTCCGGACCATCTGGATGATTCGACGGTGCAGGCCTACAGACCTGAAAACCATACCTCGAATGGTATCCTTAGAGGGACCAAGGCAGACGTGTGGGAGGCCGGGCACCGGGTTCCTTTCTTTGCCCGTTGGCCAAAGAAGATCAAGGCCGGCTCAAAGTGTTCGCAAACCATAACTCATACGGACCTCTTTGCGACTTGCGCTGAGATTGCGGGCGCGGAATTACCGGAGAAAGGGGCCGAGGACAGTTTTAGTTGGGTTCCTCTTTTCGAGGGGAAACCTGATCAATTCGAGCGAGCACCTGTCATTAATCATTCTGCTAACGGCACCTTTGCGATACGAGACGGCGAATGGAAGCTAGTACTGGGGAATGGTTCCGGTGGTCGTGAAAGGCCCCGCGGTAAACCGTTCGGTAAGCCTTACCAGTTATATGATCTTAAGAATGATCCTGGTGAGAAAAAGAATCTGGCGGCTAAGTATCCGGAAATTGTTAGTCGTATGACCAAGCGTTGTGAGGCTATACGCGTCGGGGGCCGTAGCCGATAACTTTTCTGCCCTTATTTTTTTAGGATGCCCTGATACACGGATCTTTTAAATCCTTCAATAAAACCATGATCGGTTGGAAACTTTTGTGTGAGTCCAATCATGATTAGCTCTTTCTCCGGGTCGATTTGAAACATCGTTGTGGCATAGCCGAGCCAGTTGTATGAACCTGCCGAGCCGTTTAGGCATTTCGGATCCTCTTTTTCGTTAATGCGGAAACCGAGTCCGAATGAGGTATTCTTCCCGAGAGGAGTCGTTGCGGCATGCCCAGCTGTGCCCAGATAAAAAGGCCACATTGCTCCGTTAAGCTGATTAGTGGTCATGTCACGGACGGTCTTTTCTTCGAGGATCCGATTACCATTTAGGATTCCTCCGTCAAGAAGTGCCTGACAGAATCTAGCATAGTCCTGAGCAGGACATAAGAGCCCTGCTCCTCCGGACTCCCATGTCAATTCATCGCCAGAAATACTGGTCCTTGGATGGTCAGCGATGGTTCTTCCGTCCTCATTCCATTCATAAGCGACCGTGAACTGACTCTTCTTTTCTTCTTTGATCCGGAAAGAACTGTTGCCCATACCGAGCGGTTCAAAGATCTTCTCACTGAAGAATGTTCCAAGACTCTTTCCTGAGATCACTTCTACCAGATGGCCGAGAACATCCGTGCTGAGTCCGTAAACCCATGCTGATCCGGGTTCTCCTGTGAGTGGAAAATTGGGCAGGTCATGGCTCAGGGTTTTATTCCTTGTTCTGATGTTCATCGGTATATTGGCCTCTAGATACATCGAGTCGACTGGATGGTTTCCAAATAATCCGTAAGTGAGACCGGAGGTGTGGGTAAGCAGGTTCCGGGCCGTGATCGGGTTTAATGGTTTTGCGTGGTTACCATCCTCACTATAGACCCTGACATTTTCAAAATGAGACAAGTGCTCTGAGATTGGTTCATCAAGTTCAAGCTTTCCCTCTTCCACCAGCATCATGACCGCTACGGAAGTAACGGGCTTTGTCATTGAATAGACGCGGAATATGGAGTCGAGGGACATAGGCTTATTTTCCTCGGCATCAGCGAATCCTGATGATTCGAAATGAATAATTTCCCCTTTCTTTGCGACCAGGGCAACGGCGCCCATGATGCTTTCATTCTTTATGTTTTCCTCAATAAATGAGGAGACGGTTTCAAGTCCCTTTAGGTTATCACTAAGATTTTTTGAAACGGGAAAATCAGGCTCTGTAATGTTAGTTTCCAATGTTTAAGGGTTCATCTCAGTTAGGTATTAGTAAATAGATAATTATCGGTACAAATACATTTTTCCATTTGAAGATCTTTTAATGCATTAGATTATGGTTCATAGTGATAAAGGTGAGTGTCCAATTCCTTCAGTGTTTGAAGATTTTTTTTCTTCTTTCTTTCCTTATTTTGCATGTTTCATGTGAGGTGAAGGAGCAACTCGTGAATCAGCCTACTGAGGAATTGGCTGACCTTGGCCCGTACGAGAAAATTCACAGGTTGAGCGGGACTGTCATTCTTAAGCCCTGGAGTAAATCTTCCGAGTCATGGAACGCGGGAGGCGGTTCCTATTATGTTCTGAATGTTGGAGAAACGAAGATTATGGAATTCAGTGCAAAGGAAGGTGTCATTATTCGCTTCGGTGAAGGGGTGACGCCTAAAGACTTTGAGGGATTGATCGGAAAGAGAGTTGAGCTGACGGGGCATTATGTTCCGAAGAAGGCAGTCAAGGAGGCCCGTGGCCAGTACCCTGTTGGTATTGATCGCAGGCCTATACCTAGGGGTTCAGGCTTTAAGGTTCAATCCTTTAAGATTATCCAATAAAAAAGCGGCGATCCCATCTGAATAATGGAACCGCCGCTTAAGGTGTTTCGGTCTCGAGCCTGAGAAGGAATTGAGGAATTTCTCGAGGACTGATCGGGACAGTCACTTCATATAATTTGTCCCAGCCATTGGCTGGCCTTTGGAGCCAAAGAGTTTCATTTCCACTCAGGGCGCCAGTAGGCTCCCATGATTTGCCGTCAGAGGATCTTACGATGCGTGCCCGTGCAGAATCAGATGAAATTCTAGCGCCTATCCTTATAGATTCAGTGGACGCTTCTAGAATTTCAATGGATGTGACTCTTTCGTTAACTGAATTTCCATCACGAATTACTGTGACCTCATCGATCCACCCCGCGTCCAGGCCTGAGCTTTCATTGACGTCTTTAGAATAAGTAAAAGAGATGAGATGAGAGCCTTCAGGGACATTGATGGTCCTTTGCTCCCAATTCACTTCACCGCTAATGTATTCTATGTATTCTCCATCAAGTCGAACGGACAGAAAGTCGTATTCAAATTCTGAACTGACTTTCCACCAGAAGCTGACCTTAGCCGGGCCAGTCAGCTCGAATGCGATAGTGGAGCTTTGGAGGTCTACTATGGCCCCGCTCTGACCAGCGTCCTCCCCGTCATGGGAAAATTCGGACTGTGAGAACCAGTAAGTGTCTCCCGAAACCTGCCAGTCGAGATCTTCTGAGGGATTTTCCACCGCTTTAATAATCACGAGCTTCACTTCTTTTGTGATTCTACCGGTATCATTTTCCGCCCACACTGAAAAGTTATAGGTCCCTGATTCAGGGGCTGTTCCTTTTAGTGCACCCGATTCAGGTACATAGCTGATCCATTCAGGCAGGCTATTGAATCCTATTGTTACTGGACCATTTTCAACACTGAAAGGGATGACTATATTTTCTCCCTGATTAAATGAGAGTTCTGCGCTGATTGATATGATTGGTGAAAGGGGTGAGATAACCTCGACCTGATCCAACCACCCGGCATCATCACCTTCGGACAAGGCAACGTCTTTACTGTATGTCCAGGAAACAGAATGATCACCTTCAG
>JAAZZC010000183.1 GCA_014239335.1 Verrucomicrobiales bacterium | reverse complement strand
TGCAGCAAAGATGCAAAAAGAATCGACCGCAAGCTTTGCTTCTCCTCTGATAATTTCAGTTCCAAAAGGAAATTATAAAGCAATTCATTTCATTGAAAATGGGAAAGTCCTTAAACAGATTAAAAGCACAGATAAAAAATAAAATTAAACTAGGTTAACAAATCACCAATTCCTGAACATGTACCGCCGATCATTTATTAAGACCAGCCTTGCTGCTACCGCCTTCACTCCATCAATTATAAAGGGTGCCAATAATAACAGTAACATTCAGCACGCTTGCATTGGGGTCGGAGGAATGATGGGCTACAACGATTATAAGAACATCAGTTCACACTCTAATACAAAAATTGTAGCTATTTGCGATGTTGATAAAAACCATCTGGATAGAGTCGCTAAGGAAATTCCCGAAGCTAGGAAATATACTGATTGGAGAGAGCTCATTGCAAAAGAAGGAGACAAAGTAGATTCAGTGAACGTCACCGTTCCGGATCATATGCACTTTCCAATAGCTATTAATGCAGTCCGTTCAAAAAAACATGTCTATTGCCAGAAACCTCTATGTCACGACGTCGCAGAAGTGAGAGCTTTGACCGAAGCCACAAAAAAAGCCGGAGTAAAAACTCAACTAGGAACACAGGCCGCTTCAGGATTTGGTGACCGGATGGGAGTCCATTACATAAAGAACGGGCTAATTGGTAAAATCAAGCACGTTTACCTCTGTTCCAATCGTCCAGGAGCCATTGACAGCTATAGACTAGTTGGTCCTAGACCAGAAAAAAAACATCCTGCTCCATCACAATTAAATTGGGATCTATGGCTAGGCACTGCACCTGAAAGGTCTTACGCCCCAGAAATTTACCATCCAAGCAAATGGCGTGCCTGGCAGGACTTCGGGACTGGTTGGTCAGGTGACATTGGTTGTCATGTTTTTGATGCGACCTGGAAGGCCCTTAACTTGACCGCACCTAAAACGGTCCACGCCACTGTTCAAGAATCATGGAAAAACTCTAAGGCCCGTAAAGCAGATACTTGGCCCCAGAGTGATCACATCACTTGGACATTTCCAGGGAATCCAATCACAGAAAAAAACGAACTAACTATTGAATGGTTCGATGGCCGCATTTATCCACCCGAGGAAGCTCAGAAATGGTACCCAGGAAAAACTTATCCTCCAGAATCAGCGTTAATCGTTGGGACTGAAGGAGCTGTCCTTATACCAAACGGTGGAGGCGCCATGCTCTTACCACGTGAGCAATACAAAGGCACACCTCAGCCAAAGCTTGATACGCGTAATCACTATCATCACTTCCTTGATGCGATCATTGGAAAAACTAAAAACGAATCCTACTTTGAGCAGACAGGACCAATGACTGAAGCCATCCTTTTAGGAACAGTTGCCATCAGAACTCCTGATCAAAAACTTTCATGGGACGCTGCAAATCTTGCCATAACAAATCACTCAGGAGCCCACAAATTGCTCAAGCGTAATTACCGAAAAGGGTGGGAAGTGAGCGGTTTCAGTTCTTGATAAAATATGACCTGCTATTTAATCTTCCTTATAACTTTAAGGAGCTCGCCATCACCAGGACTAATTTCCAACTCTGTGAAACATTTCTCTTCCGCTGAATGAATCGTAAGGTCTGACCACTTACCGTTCTTCTTATTCATTTTCGCTACACCTTTGACTGTTAAATCAAAGGATATCGTCGCTTTCTGGTTCTGACCTGTATTCTTGTTAGTTATTAAAAGAAGATCTTTGCCTCCATTCTCTTTAAAGACTCCTAATAAAAGATTGGTTCCATTTAACTGGCACCAATTATCTTTCGGAGACTTTCCACCACTAATCGGAAGTGGATCAGTGTGGTAAATCTCAATCGATCGAGAATTAGAAAGGAATGGACTCATGTATTGAACCTCCTTAGCTACTTCAGTTAAATGCGGCAAAGTAATATACATGTCCAGCTTACCATCTTTTAAAACAGCATTACCTTCATTGTCCTTGGCATGGGCAAAGATCCATGGAACCCAAAAATGAAAACCCTTCACCCCATAAGCAAGGCTACTATAAATAGTATGTCTCAAGACATTAGGAGCCGAACTACTGCTAGTGCAACGCATGACTGGGATTCCGTTCTTATGACCAAGATCCCGAAACATTAGAAGATACAAAAAATAGCGCTCGGGGTGCCTTCTCGGCATTGCGTGATAATGATAAAAATCCAAGAGCATTGGATTTACTTGTTTCGTAAAATCACCAAATTCATTCCAATTAGCTCGATTAATAAAAATAGTTGGATGATTAGGATCTGCCTTCTCAAAAATTTTTGCAATGTTTGCAAAGGCAGGAAAAGAATCACGGCGACGCCGATCTGAAATAAAATACCCAAAGACGGCAGGATCGTTCTTTAATTTTGGCGCAAGATCGAGCGTCGCTTGATCTCCTCCCAAACGCACCATCAAACCATGCTTTCTACAAATATCTAAATGCTCCACTCCTCCTTCCACCACATTAAAACAATTACTGGTAACGAATTTTGCCATGGCATCCCAATTATTATGGTCCTTAGGCCAATCAACATGAGCAGTCATTACAATTGACGGCATTTTGTATCGAATTTTGACCTCCTCAGGTTTAGCTTTTTCCTCACTCGAAAAGCTATAGGAAATAGAAAAAAGTAATAAAAAGCAAAATAATCCTCTAGTGCACTTCATTAAATAATTAGACTTTATATTAGTTCAACTCTCTAGGGTCATTCCGTAAAAGCTCTATCCGGTCATAATTTCCTTTTCCTCCCATAGTAGTAAAAGCCATGCCTGTAATAACAAAATCTCCATTATTCTTCCACAGATCAATCGTATAAACTTTCCAGTCATTAGGTATCTCTTTATCTAGCTGATTAGATGTCCATCCTGTAGTATTTTTGCCAACATAATAAGTTCGAACCGGCTTGTCATTCGGCGGAAATTGTCCATTGTCTGCCAACTCAATCATCATTCCATTTGCATCGATGGACTTCATTGCCAATCTGAGGTAACGAAATTGATTTTTTCCTTGTGGATTCTCTTTGACACTAAAATTCCATCCCGGTAACTGAGGCGCATATCTCTGGAATCCAGAAACGGTGAGACAGGCCCTCCCCGAAGCACAATTTTTCCAGTCAAGTGAAGCCTCTCCTTTTCCTCTACTCAATACTCCTGGAAAACCCGGGTCATCATCAAAAAGCACCATCGATTCGCTACTTTTATGATTTCCTATATAGCCTATAAGGTCAGCCAATTCTTCTGGTTTCATAATCTCAGAAAATGTTGACGGCATCAGAGAGAGTTTGATAGGAGAAAGGGACACAAGATCAGAACGTAAAATTTGGGTCTTAGATCCGGCCGCCTGTAATAAGGTTAAACTAGTAGCAGACTCTGAGGAAAGGACACCAGTATGAGAAAGCCCACCTTTTAATTTTGCTATGTAAGTAGAATAACCCGCAGTGATCTGAGCCGAAGGATCAAGAACGTCCGCCAAAAGCGACTCAGCGGGCCTACCCGCTTCTCCGTCGAGAGGAGGACCCACAGCTATTCCCTGCCCCCCAAACTGATGGCAATTGGCACAATGAACCATAAATAGAGCTGATCCGCGCTGAATGTTAGGCTCCTTTTTTAAAGCTGCATAATAACTCTTATGAGAGAGCTGATTTATTGATTCCTTACCAGTCCTTACCGAAAGAGACTCAGCCAATTTACGAATTTCGGAGTCTTCATGATTAATGAGACGATGCATCTGGAGTTCAGAGAATTGCACTTTATGACTTGAGGAAAGGAGTTGCTTAATTGTTTTAGGGTGAGCAAAGAGCGCCTCAGTAATGAGTGACGCAATGCGTGGAGTCGATCTTGGTAAGTGTTCGATTAATTGCTCTGTAACGACTTCATTTTCTTGAGCAAAGACAACTTTAATAGCCTGTGCCTGAAAGTCAGGATTCTGCAAAGGGGATAAAAAGTTTTTAATCCCAGATTTAACTACATCCGGAGAAGCATAACTAATTACCTGCAACGCAGCGAGCCGTTTCCGTTCAGAAGATTTAGGAGCACTAAGAGCCTCATCAGCAATTGCACG
>JAAZZC010000116.1 GCA_014239335.1 Verrucomicrobiales bacterium | reverse complement strand
ACAAACTAAGACCTCAACAGAGAGAGCCAACCTACAATTAAAAACGCTCCACCTAAAGGTGTTACAGGACCGAGAAAGGAAAGTTGATAAAGAGCCAATGAATATAAACTCCCACTGAAACAAATTATTCCAACAACAAAACAAAACCATGAAAGCTTATTGAAATCCTTCAAAGAAAACGTAATTACCAATAAGACCACAGCATGAATCAAATGATAAAACACAGCAGTTTTCCAAACATCCAAATTCCCATTTCCCTCTAGAGTCCCCTTCAAAGCGTGCGCGCCGAATGCTCCCAACAGCACACCAAGAGCACCAATAATAACCACTATTTTCTCCCTCCACCGTGAAGCGATTATTAATGAATCATTTTCTCTATTTACCATTGTTTGCAATTATTAATTTTGATTAATTATACCTTAATATCCAAATCATAAAATGACAAAGAAACCGAAGATCACATTCCTCGATTCAGCGACAATGAACCCTGGAGACTTGGACCTAAGCCCTTTGAATGAATTTGGCGATTGTACTTTTCATCAAACTACAAATGAAGAGGAAACATTAGCCAACATGAATGATGCTGAAATTGTCATTACTAACAAAGTAAATATTAACTCAAACATCATCGCTCAATCTACAACTCTGCAGCTAATCGTTGTATGTGCTACTGGCGTAAATAACATTGATCTAACAGCCGCCAAGGACAGTGATATCATAGTCAGCAACGTTGCCAATTACTCAACCCCAATCGTCGCTCAACACACTCTTGCACTTTTACTTAACCTTTGTGGAAACACTCATCAGTATTTAGGCGAAAAAGATTTGTGGCCAGAGAGTCCGATTTTTACCAGATTGGCTCATCCGGTGACGGAATTAAACGGTAAGATAATGGGCATTGCAGGAGCTGGAAATATAGGATCTCTAGTAGGTGAAATCTCAGAACAAATGGGGATGAGAATACATGTTCTATCTAGAGGAAAATCTTCTTCTTCGATACGCCCAGAATGGCCTAGAATTAACAAGGCAGACTTCTTTTCACAGAGTGACGTCATCAGTCTTCACTGTCCACTGACTAAAGAAAATGAATATTTCATCAACTCTGATACTTTAGAACAAATGAAGCCAACCTCATTCTTAATTAACACAAGTAGAGGAGGCCTAGTAAATGAAAATGATCTGGCCGAGGCCCTAAGATCCAGTACTATTGCTGGCGCAGCACTCGACGTCCTTTCTACAGAACCCCCACAAAAAGATCACCCCTTAATGAGTGATACCATCCCGAATCTACTCATCACTCCACATATCGCCTGGATATCACTAGAAGCTAGAAAACGACTCCTTGAGGGCGTGATAACTAACATCCAATCATTCCTTTCAGGCAATCCTTCCAATCGAGTCGCTTAGGTTCATTTATGAATCTTTACCCAATTAAGATTCAATTTTTTTTAAGCTACGCTGCCCTAGGCAGCATAGCCCCACTAATGGCTCTTCTCTTAAAGGAAGCAAAAGATTTTAGCCCAAGACAAATCGCGCTCACTCTGGGCGTATCAAGCATTGGAATGCTCTTCACTCCGGCTTTGATGACTTACCTCGCAGACAAGTCAATTGATTCACGCAAAATTTTAAGATTTATTTTTTCAATTACAGCAGGCTCACTAATTGCTGTTTATTATTTAAATGATCCATTACATGTAACTATAAGCTGGACCGTCTACAGCATAGCTTTCATTCCTACTCTACCACTACTAGATGGATACTTTTTTAATCACAACGAACAGCTAAAAGAGCGTGGGGGTAAAGGCCTCGAGTACCAAAAGATTAGAATTTGGGGATCAATTGGATTTATTGCACCAAGTGCAATTTTATTTTTTACCCTTAGCGGGGAAAAGGATATAGCAAATTCACTTTGGTGTGCCGTTACATTTTGTATCCTTTCCTTACTTGCAACCTACTTTATGCAAAGGCCCGTTTCTTCTGAAAATGTCACCTTAAAGAAACCAACGACAGAAGCTTTTCGCGTTCTTCTGTCACCACGACTAATTCCATTCTGCATCGGCATCTTCTTTTCTTACACGGCAGCAAACTGCTACTACCCTTACCTCTCAGTCTTCTTCAAAGAATCAATAGGAATCCAAAATAATCACATCACAGCAATAACTTCTATTGGAGTTGCTATCGAAATTATTTATCTCCTCAATCTCACGACACTAAAAAAATGGTTGGGATTTCGTGGAGTAATGACGGTAGGCCTAACATCAATGGCTATCAGATTGTCAATCTTAGCCACGTTCCCAACACTAAAGACAGCATTAATCATTCAACTCTTCCACGGGTTAGAAATCCTGTCCATGTTCGTTCTTCCTATAATGTATCTTGACCAAGTGTCCGGTGCAGGATTCCGAAATTCAATCCAAGGGGCATTTACCATCCTAATAACTGTACCATCTCGCCTTCTAGGATTTGTCATTGCGGGTGAAATTGCTCGACTCTATGGCGCGAAGGAAGTCATTTACGCTGGGTCAATCCTTTCTGCTTTTGGAATGCTTATAATTTTCATTTTCCTCAAAACAGATAACGAAACTGAAGCTACTGACTAAGGATCAATCTCGCTTTGTACCAATCGATTGAATTCATTTTTTATATCCAAAAAATAATTACTCTCCATTTCACTTAACAACACACCATCAATACTCTCAATCGGCTGTATTTGTCTAAGCGTTGAAGTCAGAAATGCTGAGTCGACACTAGTGAAATCAGTTATAGGAAAATCAATCTGATTTACAGTTATCCCAATTCTATTACATATCTCAAGCGCCAGAGCACGGGTAACGCCTGACAAACATCCTGACGAAAGAGGTGGAGTTATCAATTGGCCATTAGAAACAATGAAAATGTTACTGCCAGATCCTTCGCATAAATTACCGGAAACATTACCAAAAATAGCTTCTCTGGCTCCTTTAGAATGGGCAAGGGCCAAAGCCACAACATTTTCTCCATAGGATGTCGTCTTTAGTCCAACTAGAGCCCCTCGCTCGTTTCTTACATAAGGCACAGTAATAACTTTACTATGTGCCGGCCGTTCAGGCGCTTCTGAAGATGCAACAATAATATTCTCAGAATCGGACCCTTTCTCGGAGCCAAGCGGAGCCCTGCCTGCAGTAATTGTCATTCTTAAGCGAGCAGGAACCGCATTATTCAAAGCAAGAACTGCCTCGCATGCATCACTCAAGAGTTCAGATTCAGGGACATTTAAGCCAAAGGGTTTGGCTGATTTAGTCAAACGCTCAAAGTGCCTAGTAAAAGCGAATGGTTTTATTCCATCATAAGAAATCAAAGTTTCAAAGACTCCATCTCCAGTCAAAAGACCATGGTCAAATGGAGATACCCCGGCCTCTTCTTCGGCTACGATACTCCCATTTAGCCACAATTTATTATGAGCGCTCTGATCAGCTAGATTCATGTTTTAGAATTGTAGTATATTTACTTTATACGTCGTATCCTAAACTTCCCTATCATAAAGAGTTCATTTCTGCTAATTCTTATTGCGAATGACTTAAATCTTATGAGTTTTGCCATTTCAACTGCCATATTATTTGCCTTTTCAGCAATCTGTAACACAAAGGTCTCGCGGCTGATGGATCAGATTACCGCAAATCTAATTCGACTTCTAATTGCAACATTCATTTTAGGGATTCTGACCTTAATTATTGAGCCTAGAAGCTTCCATCCAGAAGCTTCTAAATGGTTAATATT
>JAAZZC010000155.1 GCA_014239335.1 Verrucomicrobiales bacterium | reverse complement strand
CTTAGCAATATTGATGTCGATCATCTTGGCAGAGTATGGGCCTGCGAGGTGGTCAATTATGGGCCGAATCAGGGAAAGAGACCGAAAGGTGACAAGGTCATTATAATGGAAGACAAGGATGGGGACGGAAAGATGGATTCTTATGACACTTTTTATCAGGGTCCGGAAGTGGATGCTGCGATGGGTCTTTG
Organism: Verrucomicrobiales bacterium; assembly: GCA_014239335.1. Lineage (GTDB taxonomy): Bacteria > Verrucomicrobiota > Verrucomicrobiia > Verrucomicrobiales > DEV007 > EC70. The sequence continues at coordinate 3,925 of JAAZZC010000155.1, read as the reverse complement.
TGTTTTGAGTGATCGTGTCATTGTTTCAGTGACACCGAACATATGGGTCTTTTTTGATGACGATGATGATGGCAAGGCTGACCGGAAAGAGCTTCTTTTTTCCGGTGACGGGCGCCCAGTATATGATCACTCCTATCATTCACTTGTTTATGGTCCTGACGGAAAGATGTATTGGAATTTTGGAAACACTGGCAAGAACCTGAAGACTGATGAGGGTAAGATATTAGAGGACATTCATGGAAGGCGCGTCGAGGACAAGGGTAAGCCTTTTTGGGGAGGGATGGTATTTCGGTGTGATCTTGATGGAAAAAATATTGAAATACTGGGTCACAATTTTCGCAATAATTATGAGGTGACTGTGGATTCTTTTGGTTCACTTTGGCAGTCAGACAATGATGATGACGGGAACCGGGCTACTCGTATTAATTTTATTATGGAAGGAGGTAACTTCGGTTATTTGGATGAGATGACTGGGGAAGGGTGGCGCAAGAAAAGGCCAGGCATGCTTAAAAATGTTTCTCTGGCCCACTGGCATTTAAATGATCCTGGGGTGGTCCCGAACGTTTTACAAACAGGGGCCGGGGCGCCGACAGGCATTACAGTTTACGAGGGGCGGCTACTTCCCCAAAAATACTGGGATCAGCTCATCCATTGTGAGTCAGGTGTCAATGTCGTAAGGGCGTATCCTGTCAAGGACCATGGTGCCGGTTATCAGGCAGATTCAATTGAAATGATGAAGAGCCTGAAGGACAGATCTTTCAGGCCCGTTGACGTTGCTGTGGCTCCTGACGGGTCCATATTTATTAGCGACTGGTACGATCCAATCATTGGTGGATTAGCACAGCGGGACATTTCGCGGGGCCGACTTTACAGGATTGCTCCTGAGGGATCCCGGTACGAAATGCCGAAGATCGGATACGGTTCTGCCAAGGAATCTGTTAATGCTCTTAAGAATCCAAATTATTGTGTCCGTTATAAAGCATGGAATGCGTTACATAAAATGGGTTCAGAATCTGAAAAGGAACTCATGAAGATGTTTCTTTCAAAGAATTCAAGGCACAGGGCCCGTGCATTGTGGCTGATGGGAAAGAATCCTGGCCGTTCGGCGCATTATGTGGATATGGCTTCCCAAGACAAGGACCCAGACATCAGAATCATTGCACTTCGTTTGGCCAGGCAGGAAGGGGTTTCTATGATAAGAGTCATTGAAAAAATGGCATCTGATCCATCGGCCAAAGTCAGGCGTGAATGTGCTATTTCCCTTGCGCATTTAAGGGGACCTGAAAAATCAAAATTATGGGCATCTTTGGCAATGAGTCATGAGGCCGGGGACCGGTGGTCCTTGGAGGCTCTTGGCATCGCCGCCTCTGGTGATTGGGATTCTTGCCTGTCCTCATGGCTTGAGAAGGTAGGTAATGATTGGGATTCAGATTCGGGAAAGGATATTATCTGGCGGAGCCGCGCGAAGGGATCTGCCCGTTTGATTACCAAGATTCTCAAGGATCCAAAGACTCTAGAAAAGGATAGGGCACGTTATTTTAGGGCTCTAGACTTTCAATCTAAAGCCGAGAAAGAGGCGGCCCTTTTGGATATTCTTAAGTGAAGCAATTAATGGAGATTTAAGTGATTATTCAATAAACCTTAATCATTTGGTAACCACAGAGTTATAAATCAATTTAGGATTGATTATTTTTTCTTTTTGCTGAGAATCATTCGACTACCTACTTGGCAGTCATTGTTCCTGGGTATTTCTAGGGGCATTAATCTTTAAAATAAATAAACAATGAAACGAGTTATTTGGCTTGAAGGCCTTTTTATTTTTGCGGTGCTTGGATTTTTTAAAACAAATGCTGTCGCTGATGAACTTTATTATACGGACTTCGAAGATGATGATGGAGCATTCATTCAGGAAGTCACCGGTAATAGTCCTATCGATGCTGTCTATTCTTTTGATCCTCAGCCCTCCGCGAGCAGTTCTCCGGGCAATGAGCAGGCCTTTCATGGGATTGATGGAAACTTTTCGACCAAGTATCTTAACTTTGCCAAGCTCAATACGGGATTCATTGTGACTCCATCGTCCGGGGATTCGATCGTTCGTAGTATTTCTTTGGCCACTGCTAACGATGCTTCCGCCAGAGACCCTGCTAGTTTTATTTTGTATGGCACAAATGATGCAATCCTCAGCACGAGTCATAGTTTAGGGAATAGCGAGGACTGGACCGAAATAGCCTCTGGTGATCTTAGCTTGCCGGATTCCCGTAATACTCCGGGCACGGTCGTCAATTTCCCTAACGCAAGCGCTTACTCTTCTTACCGGTTGATATTTCCTACGGTGAAGAATCCGGTAGACAATTCCATGCAAATTGCCGAGGTTCAGTTCTTTGATGCAGAAGAAGCGGGCGGAAATTCCATACTCGCTGCGGGTGATCCCATCATAGCTATCCATTTAGCGACATCAACTGGGGACCTGGGGACATGGTCAATGGAAGGTGATGATAGTGGCCCAGCCACTAATTTTCTGACTAGCCCTGAAATTGAACTTGAAGGGGCCTGGGGAGTTCGGGTCATTTTTGATCATCGATATAGTATCGAAGCTGAATGGGATGCCGTGGCACTAGAAGTGTCCATTGATGGTGGGGAATTTCAGTTCGTGCCGAATAGTTCATTCACTGAGAATGGATATACTTACAGTGACTTGAAAGGTAATCACGTTTTTAAAGGCTGTGAAGGATTTAATGGTGAGTCTGAAGGTTATTCTCAGAGAGAATTCATTACGAGCACCGTGGATCTCGAAGACCTTAACGCGGAAGAGAATATTGTGATACGTTTCGTGGGCGCCTGGGACGAAGCTGCCCGGGGGCCAGGGATACCGAACTGGGAAATTGATACATTCACTGTTGAGGCGATCTCTGATCCTTCGATCCTGTTGTCTGAGGACTTCGTTGAGGATGATGGAGGATTCATTGAACTGGCGGAAGGGAACTCTCCGATACCCTCTCTTTATAATGAGGACCCAGGGACCTGGTCAATGGAAGGTGATGATAGTGGCCCGGCAACTAATTACATAACGAGTCCGGAAATCGATGTTCCTATCACTGCGGGCATCGAAGTGAGTTTTACTCATCGTTACAGTATCGAAGCTGAATGGGACGGGACCGCTTTACAGTATTCAATTGACGGAGATGAATTTAAGACTGTTCCGACTGACGCTTTCAGTGAAAACGGTTACTCATTTAGTAACCTCATTGGGAACCATGTTCTTAAGGGAGGGGACGGATTTAATGGAAACTCGGAAGGTTACTTTTCTGGTGATTTCATTACTAGTACCGCAAAGCTTGGAAGTATTGAGGCTGGCAGTAGTCTCAGTATAAGATTTTTAGGGGCCTGGGACTGTGCCTCACGTGGCGCTGGAATCCCTAACTGGGAAATTAATTCCGTAGTCATTAGGATCCTAGATGATCTCGATGGTGACGGAATGCCTGATTATTATGAGGATGAAAATGATCTGGACAAGACAGTCGATGATTCGGCAGAAGATCCTGATTCAGATGGATTGAAAAATATTGATGAGTTCGTTGCTGGAACTAATCCACAGGAAGCTGATACCGATAATGATGGTCTAAATGATAATGTTGAGACAGGGACCGGTAACTTTGTTAATGCATCAAATACAGGCACAGATCCTTTGGCCCCGGACACTGATTCGGATGGTCTCCTCGATGGGGTGGAAACTAACACGGGAACGTTCGTCGATGCTGATGATGCAGGTACCGATCCACACACGGCAGACACTGATGAGGATTCTGTCTATGACGGGACCGAGGTCGAAAGGGGAACTGATCCGCTTGACGGTGAAGACTTCCCTCTCCTCTGGGTTGTTCGGAATGCGAAATCAAATAGTCCTTTGAACTCAATAGCAAATACG
>JAAZZC010000119.1 GCA_014239335.1 Verrucomicrobiales bacterium | reverse complement strand
CTACCACCCTGAGGCTTTGAATGTTATGCTCAAAGCCGCCATCCTTTAACATAATTTGGTTCAGTTTTTTTTCTCCGGTATGACCAAAAGGAGGGTGGCCGAGGTCGTGAGCCAAGGCAATTGCTTCTGCAAGATCTTGGTTGACTCCGAGTGCACATGCGATGGTTCGACTGACTGAAGCGACTTCGATTGTATGAGTTAATCGAGTTCTAAGATGATCCCCAGTGCCATTGAGAAATACCTGAGTTTTATACTCTAGGCGACGGAAAGCTCGCGAATGTATAATCCTTGCCCTATCTCTTTGAAAAGCAGTTCTATAAGAATGAGGTGGTTCAGGATGTTTTCTGCCAGCGCTTTCAGCATTGCATTGGCCGAATTGAGAAAAATTTTTACGTTCTTCTTTTTCAATTTGCGAACGAGTTTTCAGCATCCGATTACTCGTCATTTCTTTTTTTGGAGACTTCTTTTTTTATTTCCCCTAGCATTCTTTGTAATTCGACTTCTTTTAGATTCTTTATGTCTTTTTTTGTAATTAAAAGATCATAAGTTGCCATCATTAACATTAACGCTGTGAGAGCCAAGGAGAAGAGCCAGTAAAGCGAAAAAACAAATGGATGTTGTTCGAGGAAATCGCTCAAAAAAATAAAACCCAAGACTATAAAAAGTAATGTAGCTATTGAGAAAATGAAGAGCATTTTCCGGCGCGCTTGCTTATCGTGAAGGATTGTTAAGAATAGGGTAACTATGGTTTGCCAAAGCATTGATTTAGATAGAATAATCTAATGAACTATCGAAGCCTTCATGAGATTTATAATCATTCCAAAATAACTATTTAATTTATTAGATTGTTTTTTTGCTTAATTTTTCTTCTGCGCTTTCAAGGGATTCTCTTAGGGAATTGGGGGAGATCGCAAGTGCCCCAAAGGATGAGCAGGTGTCTAATACGGCTTTGTCGCGTGATGCGATTGTGATTTTTTTCTTTCTTCCATACTTCCCAACTAACCGTTCTATTATCTGATCGGCTGACACCCCTTTTTTGGAGAAAAAAACTTGAATGCCATCTTCTTCGTAATGGCTTTCTGTTTTTGTTCCCTTCCCGTCAAATACGATGATTACTCTTTCGTCAGTACAGTCTTGGTAGCCAGTCATTTTATTGATGAGGTCCTCGCGAGCCGCTAACTGGCTGTGGTCATGGAGAATTCGCAAATCCTTCCAAGCAAAGATTATACTGTGCCCATCAATAATGAGATAAGGAATATGTTCCTTATTCATCTCATTCATTTTGTAATGAATTCTAATTTAAGATTCGCTATTCTCAGCCTCAGTTGCTTTTTTAGCAGCGGCTTTTTTGGCTGGTGCTTTTTTAGCAGCGGCTTTTTTAGCTGGTGCTTTTTTAGCGGCGGCTTTTTTGGCTGGTGCTTTTTTAGCAGCGGCTTTTTTAGCTGGTGCTTTTTTAGCGGCGGCTTTTTTAGCTGGTGCTTTTTGTGTTGAGTCTGTGGATGGCTTAGATTTTACATCCTTTGCACTGGAAGACTTGCTTAATTTTTTCTTAGCCAATAGTTGCTCTCGCTTGCGCTTGAGATAATTTTTGCGTCGAACTCTTTTAATCAGTTTATTATATTGTTTGCCCATTTTTTTGATCCTTGATTTGCTTCCTAGCAACTAGAGGTGATTTTGTTTCCAGTGTTTCATTAGCAAAGGCGTGCTTGGGATCAAGTAGAAAACACCTTGTTGCTTAGTATATTGCATAGAAAATATTATTTTGGGCTTTGATTTAGCATAGATCAACTTAATTTGAAGCATCCATTGACATTGGGATTTTTTTTACTTAGAATATTGCCGTTCTCCAATCGGAGAAATATGATCTTTCCTTTAGGTTTAAGGAGATGCAGCGTCCAATTAAATAAGGTGTTGCAAATCAAATAATAAAAGGACTTCAAAGTGAATGGTCATAATTTCCATTACTTAAGCAGTTTATTCTGCTGAGAATTAGGAAAAAACAACCAAAATACTCTTTTTTTATTTAAAAATATGTTCTGGCCTAGCTGGAATTAATGATATGGCCGGACATAACAAATGGTCCAAGGTGAAGCATATTAAAGGTGCTGCCGACGCGAAGCGTAGCAAGCTTTTCAGTAAGCTTGCGAAAGAGATAACTGTGGCTGCGCGTGATGGAGGGGGGGATTCGGATTTGAATGCTCGGTTGCGGCAAGCTGTAACCAATGCCAAAAAACAAAGTTTACCTGGAGATACTATTGAAAGAGCGATTAAAAAAGGTACCGGAGAGATCGAAGGTGTTTCATATGAGGAGGCTTGTTATGAAGGATTCGGAGCCGGCGGTATAGCATTGATTGTTGAAATAATCACAGATAATAAAAATCGTTCTTTTGCAGATTTGCGGACTTTATTTAATAAAAATAATGGAAATTTAGGAGGGCCAGGCAGTGTGTCTCATATGTTTGATCGAAAAGGTGAAATTAAATTATCAGAAAAATCAAGTAGCGAAGAAGAAGTTATGAGCTTAGCAATTGATGCGGGCGCTGAGGATGTCGTTAATGATGATAAATTATTTTATGTTATCACTGCTAATGAGGAACTTTCAAATGTTGCGAATACGATTTCAGAATCAGGTGCACATATTGAGTCGCAGAAGCTAATTTATGTTCCTAAAACGACTGCGACTATCAGTGATCCTTCAATAGCGCGGCAAGTGTTAAGACTTTTTGCAGCTATTGATGATTACGATGACACCCAGAGCGTCTATGGGAATTTTGATATACCGGAACAGTTAATGGAGACGATTTAAATTATTTTTTTATTTTATTTAGTACACATCAAATAAAGTATGAGTGAGACAGAAATTCAAGACTCTGACAAAAAAGTGAATATTGGGAAGAAGACCGAAGATAATCCTATGGCGGATAGTTCAAGTTCTTCGAAGGAGAAGAAAAGATCACCGAAGAGGAAGGGGCCTAAATTCAATAGGAATGACAAGAAAAAGAAATCTTCGAAAGATAATCACTTTAAAGAAGAACTTTTAGGCCCGCCTACCGAACAGGAAGGAATTCTGGAGATTTCAGGTAAGGGATTTGGATTTTTGAGAGAGCCTAGTAAGGATTTCAGGCAGACTCCAGATGACGTTTTTGTTACACCAGAAATAGTTCGCAATTTTGGCCTTAGGGATGGTCTGTGGGTTAAGGCCGAGACTCGGATGGGTAGAAGGGGGCCGCAACTAACAAAGCTTATAGATATTAATGGGCGTGACCCTGATGAATTTAAAACGATGCCATGGTTTGAAGAGTTGAAAGCCGTGAACCCTGATCGCAGACTTCAGATGGAGACTGATGAAGGCCGAATGACAACGAGAATCATTGACTTAATTGCTCCCATAGGCCGTGGTCAGCGCGGACTTATAGTGGCCCCCCCAAGGTCAGGTAAAACGACTATTCTTCAACACATGGCTGAGTCTGTTATCAAGAATCATAGCGGAGTTAAGGTGATGGTATTGTTGGTTGATGAGAGGCCAGAGGAAGTCACTGAATTGCGGAGGGCTTTGCCGGAAGCCGAGATATATGCAAGTTCTAATGATATGGAGGTTAAGATGCATTGTCGAATTGCTCAAATTGCGATTGAGAGAGCCAAAAGGTTAGTTGAATCAGGTGAACATGTTTTCATGCTAATGGATTCAATTACTCGACTAGCCAGAGCATTTAATAATGCGACTAGTAAAGGAGGGCCTACGGGCACTGGAGGACTGACGGTTCGAGCTTTAGAAATGCCTAGGAAACTTTTTGCCGCGGCAAGAAATACACGGGATGCAGGTTCATTGACAATTATTGCCACTGCATTAGTTGAAACTAATAGTGCAATGGATGACCGGATATTTGAGGAACTTAAAGGTACTGGTAATATGGAGCTAGTTTTAGATCGTGCCATTGCTGAGCAATATATATATCCGGCAGTGGACATATTCCGTTCAGGTACTCGTCGAGAGGAGTTGTTAATACCTCCTCATCAGTGGGAGAAAATTTCCATAATACGTCGAGGGCTAGCTGGTCACCGTCCGATTGAGGCAATTGAACGTATATTATCGATCATGGAAAGATTTCCGAGTAATGCGCAGATGTTATTGGATATTAAGCCAATGCACTAACATGAGTCGATTATCAATTTAAATTACTTCCTAGTAATTAAGGCCCTAAAATTTTTCAGCCTACTCAATTTGATATCAGTTGGTCTTCAACTAAGGAAGGTTATCTTAGGTTTTATCGCAGAGTAGCTTTGAGCCTCAGGAAGACTTGCGCTGCGCCCTTACCATCATCTATTACATAATATACATACTTAAATTTTCGATTGCCAATAGGTGTCATAACGCAAATTATTTTGTGGCCTCCTTGCTGACTGTCAGTCGTCCATTTAACTAGGTCATCAGACCATTCAGGTACTATTGTAACTCCCGCAATATTTGATTGCTTAAGAAAAGTAATCTTCAATGCCTCTTGCACAGCTCCTTCTATCTCTTCTGTCACAAACTCAACCTTGATTAGATTACTCTCATTTTCGAAGACTCGAGGATTGGTTCCCATCGCAAACTCAACTAAGGCACTTCGGCCATCATTGTCCGTGTCAGAGTTAGCTTCAACGCCCCCATTCTCTGCTGACCAATTTGCAAATGTCTGTTCTTCAATAACAGCACCCTCTTCACCAGGAGATCCGCCAATTTCCGAACTTAGTCGCCAGTTCTTTGCCTCATTGTGGTCCGGATTCGAGTCTGGAGAAATCAATTCAAGGCTGAATCCATCACCGTCAGCGCCTTCTGGCCAGGGAGAATTGTCATCATAATTAAAATCAATGACTGGAGTTCCTGCTCCGAAACTTAGTTTTATTCGTTCTCCTGAGTCGGACAGGTTCTTGGAAAAAATTCCTGCTACGAATTGTGGTGTCGAAGGATGGTCGTAACGAAGATTGAAAGCAGCAACATTAGCTACTAACAGTAATCTTTCTCCTGGTTCTATTTCTTTTGTTGAGCTGACTGAGAAATCAAATTCGATTCCCTTTGTAAATCGTAATTCTTCAAGATCTATTGAAACTGGACCAATGTTTTGGAATTCTATCCATTCGAAGTCGTTATTATTAAGCTCAGGCATGGCATTCAATTCGGCGATGCTGGGTTGGGAGGGATTGTACATTATTTCACTTATCACTAAGTTAGACCATGGAGACAAATCGGGTTCAGTGACTGTGAACTGAGCTGGCCCAGACCAATGGCTCCAACGGTTTGTATTATCCATATGGCGGACTCTTGCTCTATATGTTTTCCCGACTCTCACGGCATTAGCCGGTGGGGCTATTTCTGAGGAAAACGTTTTAATTTCACCTGATTCCCAATTGGCATTCCACTCAAATTTCGGATCCAGTATTGAAGCGTCAGCGGTAATGGACATGTCAAAAACCAGATCACTGCTTCCTGGTGACTGATTATGTAGTTCGACAGCGATCAAGTTCGTGCCTTCTGAAAACGCATTCGCAGGGATTTCAAAGGTATCGAAGACGCCTTCTTTTCCTCCAGAAGGGGCATAAGTATTATAATTAACAATGTCACTATCAGAGAATCCGTCTCTTAGAATTTCTTGTCCATTAACATATACGATTGCCGCGTCATCAACATGTAGATTGAAGACGAATTGGCTGAATTGTTCGGGGTCCTCAATATTGATTATTTTTCTGAAATAGTAAGTGGGGTGTTTTTCTGAAGCCAGAGATCCAAAATCTAAAGTTGTCACTATTTGAGTGTTCTGGATACTGCCAAATCCAGCGGGAGTTTTTCCTTGGGACCAGTTCGAATCGTCATAGTCTATCTCTTTCCATGAATTTCCTTGATCTGTTCCATTATCAAGATATTTCCATTCTGAGCCGGGATTCATAAAAGTAGTTTGACCTTTACTTATTTCGGCGATTCTCCATTCCATGGCTCTAAAGCTTCCGGGGCCATTAGGATCTGAGAAATCGGAGCTTTCGAATTTCAGTCCACCCTGTGGATAGCTTTCTATACCCTTATATGTTATTGAAGGTGTCCTTGGTATTAAAGAATCGGAACCAAGTGCGTCCAGATAAGCATCCCTGCCTGATCTTCCTGATGTTCCACTATCTCTGGAAATGGAGGCCATATTTCCGTCGTTTCCTCCTACCCAAGACCCTCCAATGAATGCGAACTTTTTCATATCATTAATTACGTTTTCTATGGGAGGAGGGCTTTCGCTGCCTCCGCTAGCCCCTATCCATCGATCACGGTCAGCATTAACTAGACCAGAAATGCGTGCAGCTAGAGGATCGAGTAGTAAATTAATTTGTTCTTCTGTCCAAATCAGATCTCGTATCTCTCTTACAACGTTACGATATTCGAGATCGAATTCGGGCCTGGGAGGATTGGTCCCATAAATGGCTTGTTTGCAAAAACCCATGCCGCCGTTCCAGTTTGGTCCCCAGCTAGTATCTGAATCCCAAGGTAAGACCCAGAGTCTCCCATAATTTGTTTCTTTTGAAGGCTCAAAATAAAATGCACGATTCTTTAGATGCTCACTTGTATTTGGTTGCACATCATAATGGCGCACCGCATCTACGATAGCATGATAGTGATTCCAAGAATTATAGTTCACATGCTGGTTTATCCAATCGTCTGACTTGTTTGGTTTTAATTGGAATATTATATTTTTAAAATCAGATCCGTCATCGACGCCTTCTCTCGCCAGATAACGCCTCACTGAAACTCCGTCAGTGCGTCCGCTTATGAGCTTGTATAGATTTCCTTTTTTAAGATTATGGGCATCAAGAAATCGAACATCGAATTCCTCCATTGCCAATAGCATTCCGTAATAGTCTCCCTGATATTGCCCATTGTTTTCTTTTGGAGCTTCTTCGGCTCCTCGGATCACTCGCATATGGAACCAATGAGTGTAGGGTGCGGGGGTTCCCGTCATGTTCCAAAGGATATGATTAGCCGCTTGTTCTATCCCCCATGTGTGATTTCCACGCGAACCTTTCATTTTGTGCGTTGCCAGATATTTCCATTCTGTAGAGTAGCTTTTCCCGTCAGTATCGTGAAATTGTGGATAGCTTCCTATATTGAATCGAAATTTAAAGCTCCGTCTTCCGTTGCCTGAGTACCGGGCATTTCTTTGCCGCAAACGATACCCTACATTGTCATATACTTTGCCTTTATAGACAAAGCTACAATTCCAGTTATAAGCACTTCTTGCATCATAATTGCCACGACTTATTTGGTCTCCGCCATTATATGCTACGGCTTGATCAAAATCTTTTGAGTCTGTAAGTATGTGGTAGACCGGTATTGAATTGATGAGTTCTGATGGATAAGTGTGAGGAGTAGGAAATGTTCTGCTTTTTTGAACTACATAATCGGGTATGCCATCATAAACGAAAGAGGCAAAATTCAATGCTGGATCGTCTTTGTAAGGTAATTGAACACTATTACCATCGTTGTCTTCTGTAATGATTCTGTATCTTAAGAGGCTTCGGTTTGGTTGGGTTGGTACGGTCGTAGTAAAGGTGCTATCATTAGCGGTTTCATCATTACCAATCCCGTTATCCAACATCGTAACAGATTTCCAGTTCTCCGGATCATGATAAACAGGGTTGGGTTCACGCGGAGAGTTAGGACTAGAAATGAGTTTGCTTGTCGATCTTGGAAGAAATGCCGGTACATAAGAGCCGGGAGCTACGACTTGATATTCGAGCCTGACACTCTTCACCCCCTCATTATCAGTTACCTTTGCTGTAATGACTGTTTCTTGATTGGAATTGGGTTGTTTTGGCCAGTGATTGACCTGTCTAGTGATTGGTGGAGCATTGCTTGTGAAAGTTGAGTTCTTTGCTCCCGGAGAGGGAATGGGTGGCTCTCCTTCTCCGCGACTTGGTCGAATGATTTCTAATTCTAGTCCAAGATCACTGCTATTGCTGCTAACATTAAAGAGCTGGAGAGCAACTGTATTTTTTCCTTCCCGCAAGTATCCAGCCACACCATCAATAATTTCTTCTTTCCATGACCCTTCTTGTCCATTCCTGCTGGCAGTACCGTTTGCGGCTAGTTCACCTGCGTTCATGTTATATCTGAGTATTTCAGTGCCGTTGATCCAAATAATCATTCCGTCATCGAGCATGAATCTTATTTGGAGCTGTTGAGGGATTTCCTCTGGCGCAATATGAAATTCATTACGGAGGAAGACTGAGGTAAATGAATTGCGCATTCCATTTATTTCTGTTGCGATATCAATGCCACGCACGCTCCCGTAGCCAATTGGAAGAGTTGCATTGGCCCATGAAGTATCTTCAATAAAATCTGTTTTTCGCCAATCGCTAATTGGATTTGAAGCTTCAGTGTTTCCTGGTCTCCACCTCCAATCACTGTTCCCTGTTCCAATTAATGATAGTTCTGGCAATATTCCTGGCACCGAAGAACTGCGCCAGGAACCTCCTAAATCATTGTCGAGTAATGGATTAATGAGCTCCATTGAGGATCCCGTTCCATTTGCACCGACAGGCCAAGGGAACCTGGACTTGTAAAGTACAGTATCAGCCACTGTTCCATCAGAACGTCGTAACTCAATGCGTTCGCCATCACTTCCTAGATTGCCAGAATAGGGCCCTAAGGCCTCTTGGCCATAAGTCTTAAGTAACTCTTCTGGGTTCTCTGCTATTACAAGATAACCATTTGCTCCGATTTCCGTTTTTTGAGGGAATTGATATTCAATTCCATCGGAAAAGAACCATCCAGAAATATTGATGGAATCACCTGAAATGTTGTGAAGCTCAATAAATTCATTTAATGCATTGTTAGGTTCACTGTTATAATGGACTTCATTAATAACAATTTCACTAAAACTGAGACTGATTCCGCAGAAAAAATATAAGCAAGAAATAAATATTTTGTTAATAGAATTTGAGGGACGATTCACGATAAATAATTTTGGTTATTTCTATATTAGCTCTTATTTCAAATTAATGGAAGTCTCAGACAAGATCTAAGATGGAACCAAAATTTGGATCTACTAATCTGCGATAAGTACGAACAGCTAACTTATCTGTCATTTCAGAAATAATATCAGTAATGACTCTAGCCCTTGCCGAATTTTCTTCTGCATTCGCTATAAGTTTTTCGGCTTCTTCACTAACTAGTCTGAGTGGTTTTTTAGTGTTTGAAATATAATTACCAGAAAAAATATTAAATAATTCTCCAAGAACTCGTCCAGCTTTATGATCTAGTTGCTGGAGTTGTGGCGATTTAAATACAAGGTCGAGAGATATATTTTTATATAATTTAGATTCTTGCGCGATATCTGAATTCACATGAATTTGGTATTTGTAACGTGCGGTTTTAGCAGACATAAAGTTGTCTTCAGATTCAATGATACTTGCTGCAGCTATAAAGTCGCCGACCTTTCGGCCCATTAGCGGTTCGAGCCGCTTCCTGCTGATGGATCTACAAAGGTGACTTAAATTATCTGCATCATTCCCTTTAAGGTTATTTGATTCAGCCCAACGCTCCAGATTTTCAAGGTTGATGAATCCCGCATTGGTTCCATCAACAATGTCATTCAAAGAATAGGCAGTGTCATCAGCCCAGTCCATGATTTGGCATTCCACAGATTTAAATGCATTTCTTACGTTCCCAGCATCAAATTGGAGTATTTGATTTTTATCTTCGAATGCAAATTCAAGATGTTTGATTTGATAGTCATATATGAAATGATTAGGTGCTTCAGGAATCTCAGATAATAGGGTTTTATATTTGAGGGTAGAATCTAGGAAAGCTCGCGTTGGATTCAAGCCACGTTGACCGTAGATAGTCTCTGCGAGTTGCCGCAGTGTTTGTGCGTTCCCTTCGAATCCTCCCTGATCTTGCATTAGTGAATGTAGAACTCGTTCGCCGGCATGGCCAAAAGGAGGATGTCCTAAATCATGAGACAAGCAAGCCGCTTCGACTAGATCAGAATCTATAAAGTACTCCTCATTTAAAAGCGGACTTCTTCTTTTTAACCGGTTGCATATTGACCTTCCAATTTGAGCGACTTCTAGGGAATGGGTTAAGCGAGTCCGATAAAAATCGTACTCTCCAGAAAGAAAGACCTGCGTTTTACTTTGCAGCCTTCTAAAAGAAGGCGTGTAGATTATTCTATCGCGGTCTATTTGAAAGGGACTTCGATAATCATCTGGACGATCATTTTCTTTTTCATTTCTGGAGGTGATGTCAAAGTCATTGTAGAACTGATTTTTCATCTATTCGCCAAGTATTAAAGCTTAAGAAAATTAGACAAAAGTCTTTTCCCCTCTCCAGTGAGTATGGATTCAGGATGAAATTGCAAACCATGTATCGGATATTCTTTGTGCCTGATACCCATGATTTCTTTTTCATCTGTTTTTGCTTCTGCTGTAATTTCTAAACAATTAGGGAGCGAATCCTTTTTTATGAGTAGTGAGTGATAACGTGTTGCTTCGAAAGGGTTTGGAATATCATCGAAAAGGCCCTTCCCGTCATGTTCTACCATGGATATTTTGCCATGCATTAGTTTTTCTGCACGTACAATTTCGCCACCAAAGACTTGGCCGATTGATTGATGGCCTAGGCACACCCCCAGTAAAGGAATTGATGGTCCAAATTCTTTTACCACTTTACAGCTTATACCGGCTTCGGTAGGGGTACATGGGCCAGGAGATATACAGATTTTTTCTGGGCCGAGATTTTTAATTTCTTCGATTGAAATCTCATCATTGCGCCGAATTTCCATAACGGCACCAAGTTCACCAAAGTATTGGACCAGATTATATGTGAAAGAATCGTAGTTATCGATAACGAGTAACATTTTTCAATTGTATTTAAGCTTTTGATTTATAGCCTGAGAAGACATTTTGCCACCCATTGCGATAAACGCAATGCTTCATAGCGGGGTGCAAAAATGAAGAATTTATTAAGAGACTTTATTTTAGAGTTAAATATGTGTTACTTTTGCGTTAATCATAATCGAGATTCTCTTTAAAAATGGCACGATCAGTAGGCGAAAATATAGAAAAGAACCCGACAGCAATTAGCCGTCCCGAAGGGGGATGGTTTGCTAGGATATGGAACGAACGCTCCAAAAGTGAAAAGCTTCTCATTAGTCTGGATCGTTCAGAAGCATTCACTGTATGGGTTAGATCAATTGAAAAATGCAAGGACTTACAATTTTTAGATGAAGTTTTTTCAAGTTCAGTAGAGTCCCGAGGCAACGATGATTGTATCTCTGAAGCTGAATTTATTTCATTGCCACCATCTAAGGCTTTTAGTGTTTGGACTGAAATTTCAGAAGAACAGGATGAAGAAATCCCAACTTTGCCGATCGAAGCATTTGATGAAAGCCAAACTGATGAGGATAAAGCATCGATTCGACTCGGCAGAGATAATTTGATCAGCTTAACCTCAAAATGTTTTACGATATGGATTACGCCGGCAGCGGTAGCCGAATCAAAATTTGTTAAAATAGAGCTATCAAATAATGAGGCTGCTCTAATTGAAGATGAATCAATAATTGATTCAGTGAGTGAATATTATCCAGAAGAGTCCAGCTCTAGAGAAAAAAAAATAGATCTCGTTCCCATTGTTTTTTCTATTTTATTAGTCGCTGCAATAATCTGGATGTTTGTTAGAGCAAATGAACTTGCATCAGTCAAAGGTAACCTTGAATCAGCTAACAAGAAAATCTCTTTAGCTGATAAAGACCTGGTTGATAAGGAAGAAAAGATTTCTGATCTAGAGAAAGCACTCATTAGTGAGCGGGATGCAAACAAGAAGGCGTCTTTGAATGCTAAAGAAGTTGCGAGAATTAAAATTCAAAAGGCTAATGAGGCATTTCTCGGTAAAGTTAAAGAAGTGGGACTCTTAATCAAAGCGCGGGATAAGATTAAAGATGATTATGAGAAATCAAAAGCTTTGAATATGAAAGAGGTTCAGGAATTAAAATCTGAAATTGCTAATGTCGGAGAGAAAAACAAACAGGCTCAGGCTCAAATCTTACTAACCGATAAAAACAATGAATCTCTGACTCAAAAGGTTACATCTTTAGATAAAGAGAAAAGTGAATTAAGTAAAGCAGTGTCAGCGGCTGAAGCGGCTACTAAAAAAGCACTCAATAATTATATGACGGCAATTCAAATTGTCGAAAATGATTTAAAAGAAGCTAATGAGATGCTGGAGCAGGAGAAATCTAATTCTTTAATGATGCGTGAAAAGCTGGATTTATCGGATTCGCAGTTAAAGAAATTGATACTGGAGATCGAAAGGCTTAATGCCGAGATAAGGGATCTAGAGCAGCCTGATCAACCCTTTGCAGAAAAGTAGTTTTTGAATTGGTTCATTTTTCCGTTGATCGGATGCTGTATAACATACTGTGACTCGGCTATTGTGTTGACCTGAGCTAGTAGTTCTTAGGTGAAATATTGATAGGGCTTTTCCTGACTAAGATTAAATTTACTTATAGTTGGTATAAGAAGGCTGCGATTAATTGCTAAGAGGATAAAAATAATAGTGATAATTAGATCGATGACGTCATTTTAAACAATGATAAATGCCCATCAAACGCACCTTTACGTCTGTCATTCTTCGGTATAAAATAATCCCTCAAATAAATAAATTTATGGCCAAAAAAATCTTAATTATCACAACGCTTATCTTCGCAATAAAAATTAATGCTCTATCAGCTGAGAAATTGTTTAACGGTAAGGATCTTTCAGGATGGGACGGTAATCCGGATTTTTGGAGTGTGGAGAACGGTGTCATTGTCGGAGAAACGACCGCAGATAAAAAGACCCCAGGTAACACTTTCTTAATTTGGAAAGGTGGGGAGATAGGAGACTTTGATCTGATCCTTAAGGCGAGAGTTAAGGGCAATAATAATTCGGGTATACAATACCGATCAAAAGTGATTAATGCTAAGAGCTGGTCCGTTGGTGGATATCAAATGGACATGCACCCTGCCCCAAATTATCTTGGCATGCTTTATGAAGAGCGGGGACGTGGAATCATTGCTCAGTGCGGTCAGACTGCAGTCATTGATGACAAAGGAAAGAGATCATTGAAGGGTAACCCTGATGCCAAAAAGAAATGCGATCTTAGCGAATGGAATGAATATTCTATATCCGCATCAGGCAATCGCCTAGTTCATAAAGTGAATGGTCAGGTGACTGTGGAGATTGAGGATAATGAAATTTCCAAGAAATCATCCAAAGGCATCTTGGCGCTACAGTTGCATGCGGGAGGCGCAATGAGATTAGAGGTAAAGGATATTGTTCTAATTAAAAAGAAGAAAGAATCTGCCAAAGCTAGAGAATTCTTAAAAGATCATAACATTGTTCTCATTAATGCGGCCAAAGAAAATTCAGTGGCTCCAGTTAAATGGATATGGAATAGTAAGTCTGCTAGGACAGAAACAATTTACGCTAGGCGCCAGTGGACTTTAAGTTCTCCTCTCAAATCATCTAAATTGAGCATTACATGTGATAATGGTTTCACGGCATTTGTTAATGGTCAGAAAGTTGGTTCAGGTTCTCAGTGGGAAACTCATTATGAATTTGATATAAAGAAATATCTCCATAATGGAGATAACGTTCTTGCAGTGCAGGCTCACAATGAAGGCCAATCAGCGGGATTAGCTGCCAAAATTAAGTTGGTCGCGGCTAATGGTGCCACTAGGCACATTGTCAGTGATAATGAGTGGATTGTAGCCAACAAAAAGGCTCCCGGATGGATGGCGCCAAGTGTGGACACTACTGGGTGGAAAAATGCCGTGGTAGCAGGTAAAATGGGCGATTCACCATGGGGAGATGTATTTTCAAAAAAGCCTGGTGTTCAAGTCGCTGTTGCCGCTAAAGGGGCTGCGCAAGTGCACCCTAAAGGCTTTGAGGTGGAAAAAATTTATAATGTTCCTAAAGGAGAACAAGGTTCATGGGTTTCAATGGCAGTTGATTCAAAGGGTAGACTTTATTGTGGAGATCAGGGAGGTAAGGGGATTTTCAGAATCACCCTGAGCTCTGAAGAACCTAAGATTGAAAAAGTGCCAGTGCCAGTTTCTGGAGCGCAAGGATTACTTTGGGCATTCGATTCGTTATACGTATGTACTAATGGTGGCAAGCCTGGTTCAGGATTATATCGCATCACTGATTCGGATGGCGATGATCTTCTAGATAAGGTTCAAGATATACGGAGATTCGCCGGTGGAGGTGAGCACGGTCCTCATGCAGTTTCCCTTTCACCAGATGGAAAGCATCTTTACGTTCTTGGTGGTAATCATACTGCCGTTCCTAAGCCTGAAAGTTCTGCGCTAAAAATGAACTACGCAGAAGATCAGTTACTTCCACGGATGCCTGACGCACGTGGGCATGCAAGAAATATAAGGGCTCCGGGAGGATGGATAGCCCGTACTGATCCTGAAGGTAAATCATTTCATCTTTATTCGGCGGGGTTTAGAAACCAGTACGATATTGCTTTTAATAGGGATGGAGAAATGTTCACTTTTGATTCGGATATGGAGTGGGACAGTGGGACTCCTTGGTACCGCCCGACAAGAATCTATCATGTTACTAGTGGATCTGAGTTTGGCTGGAGAACAGGCACTGGAAAATTTCCCGAGTGGTATCCAGATGTCTTGCCTCCGACTTTGGACATTGGACCGGGCTGTCCGACTGGTGTTATGTCTGGTTTGGGATCAAAGTTCCCGGCAAAATATCAGGACGCTATTTATGCATTTGATTGGACCTATGGAACAATTTACGCAATTCATTTGGATCCTGATGGATCTTCCTATCAAGCAAAGAAAGAAGAGTTTGTTACAGGCGTTCCTCTGAATGTTACGGATGGAGTCATTGGAAAAGATGGAAACATGTATTTTGCAGTCGGAGGTCGAGGAACTCAGTCTGCGCTTTATCGTGTGAAATATTCAGGCTCTGAGTCCACTGTGGCCATCAAAACTAGAGCCAATTCCGAGACAAAAGTGATTGAAACTCGAAGAAGTCTGGAGGCTTTCCATGGTAAAGAGGTTCAGGGGTCTATCGAAAAGATCTGGCCTAAACTAAGTCATGCTGACCGCTTTGTTCGATACTCGGCTCGTGTTGCTCTAGAGCATCAACCTGTTGTTGAGTGGCAAGAAAAAGCACTCGAAGAAGAAGATCCACAAACATTACTCTCTGCTCTCCTCGCTCTTTCGCGTCAGGGTGATGCAGCTCTGAAGGAGGACATTCTTAATGCTCTTTCCATGTTGCAGGTTTCAGAAATGACGGAAAGTCAGAAACTTGAAGCCTTGAGGGTCATGGGGCTTACTTTTATTCGAATGGGCGGACCAGATGAGGAGACAGCCCAAGAAATAGCCGAAGCTATTTCACCCCTCTATCCTGCATCATCTGATGCTATGAACAGGGAGTTAGTAGCTATGTTAGTTTATTTAAAGGCTGAAGATGCTCTTGCTAAAACTATTCCTTTAATGAATCAGGAGGCAGCTGGGTTGGAGGAAATTGAATTTGATGACAAGCTCTTGGCTCGATCAGGTCAGTATGGAAAATCATTTCAAAACCAAAAAGCGAGCAATCCACAGAGACAGCAAATATGGTATGCTTATGCACTCAAGAACGTTGAAGAAGGTTGGAATCAAAACCTTAGAAAACAGTTCTTCGGTTGGTTTGCTAAATCCAGAAATTTCAAGGGAGGTGCAAGCTTTGGAGGGTTTATAAATAATTTCAGAAACGAATCATTGAGTAAAATTAAAGATGCAGACGTGCGAGCTGAAATGGATTCCTTGAGCAAAAAGCAAATAGCACTCGTTCCGGAAGGATTTGAAGGGGCTAGAATTCTTAAAGTCGGAGCAAAGCCAGGTATGAAATTTGATATTGAGTCACTCGAAGCAAAAGCTGGAGAAAAGATAGGTATAGAATTCATCAATAATGATCCTACCGGACTTATGCACAATCTTGCGGTTTGTGCTCCTGGTAGCAGGCAAAAAGTTGTGGCATCTGCGCTAACTATTGGCCCGAAAGCTATCGAACAGAACTTTGTACCTGATATTCCCGAAGTAATTGCTTCAACGCCTCAGGTTGCTCCTGGTCGCAAATATGTCCTATACATGGTTGTTCCGTCTGCCTCTGGAAATTATCCCTATGTATGTACATATCCTGGTCATGGTCAGCTGATGTTTGGAACGCTCAAGGTCACAAACTAATGAATTAATTTTATATGAGAACCCTTTGCTTTATCCTTTTTGCTGTTTTTACAGCAGAGGCCGAGGATTTGCATTGGGCCTATGTTCCTCCAACTAAACCGGATTTACCAAAAGTAGAGCATGCTGATTGGGCTCGGAATGAAATTGATTTTTTCTGTTTATCGAGAATGGAATCGCGGGGTCATGTTTCTAAAGAAAGGGAATCTGCCGCACGTTTGTTGAGGCGGATCTTTTTAGACCTCATAGGAATACCTCCTTCAATAGGAAAAGTTGATTCATTTCTGTTAGACCCTTCTGATGAACATTTAGAGCAAATCGTTGATGAGCTTTTGAACTCAAAGCACTTTGGTGAAAAATGGGCATTGAGTTGGTTGGATCTTGCAAGATATGCTGATTCTGATGGCTATCAGCGTGATGGGTTTCGGAATGTTTGGCCATACAGGGACTGGGTCATAAGGGCCTTTAATTCAGATATGCCTTTTGATCAATTTACTATCGAGCAGTTAGCTGGGGATCTGCTCCCTGAATCTACTAATGATCAAATCATTGCTACGGGATTTCATCGTGGACCGATATTAAATCTAGAGGCGGGAACTGATCCTGAAGAGGATCGAGTCAAGCAGGTCGTGGACCGCGTCAACACTACATCTACGGTTTGGCTAGGAACTTCGCTGCAATGTGCTCAGTGCCATGATCATAAGCATGATCCCTTTTCGATTCATGACTATTATTCGATGTTTGCTTTTTTTAACAATACTCCGATTGAGGGTAAGCGCAGGCCCGGAGGCAATGATGCGTCCATGGATTATGCAGGTTCTGACATTAAGGTTCCAGTCCCCGCAGATGAGTTACACAAGAGAGATGAGGCATCGAATAAAGTTCGCGAGGCAGAGAAGATTTATGTGAGTAAGATCGAAGAGCTTTGCGAATCATTTTCTGATAATGAATTAAATGAGCTAGTTAAAAAGCATCCCAAAGAAATTGATTTAATTAGAAAATCCAAAATAGATTTTAAGGAAGCTGTAAAAATAAGTAAGGCTCTTTTTCAGAAAGGAGAATCTTCGGAATCACTTAATAAATTACAGAAAGATATTACTAATAACAAGAACCGCTCCAAGGGGGGGGCTTTTCAAATCGGTTATACTTCTCGCGTTATGAAAGAGATGGAGGAAAAGAGAGTCACACATATCATGTTGCGTGGGGACTTTAGAGATGTTGGCAAAACAGTAAGTGCAAATACACCTCCATCATTACATCTGTTTCGTGCTGAGTATCCTCGTAACCGCTTAGGGTTGGCTCGGTGGCTTGTATCTAAAGAAAATCCTCTCACGGCGAGAGTCACTGTGAATAGAATATGGGCAGAACTTTTTGGCAGAGGAATAGTCACAACGATAGAAGATTTCGGAACTAATGGGGCATATCCTACTCATCCCGAATTGCTTGATTGGTTAGCGGTGACTTTTCAGTCTGATGATTCTTGGTCATTGAAAAAGACAATCAAGCGGATTGTGCTTTCATCTGTGTACTTACAGAGCTCCATAGTGTCTAAATTAGAGCGAGGTAATGATCCTGATAATAGTTTTTATGCTAGGGGCCCGAGCCTTCGTTTGCCGGCCGAATTAATTCGGGACAATGCTCTATATATTTCTGGACTACTTTCGACCAAAATGTACGGAAGGCCAGTGAGGCCATTGCAACCCGCAAATTTTTGGCGCGTCATTGGTGAAGTAGATAACAAATATTATATATCGGAAAATGAAGACCTTTACCGTAGAGGCATATATACTATTTGGCGCCGTTCTGCTCATTATCCTAGTTTTGCTAATTTTGATGCTCCAAGTAGGGGAGCCTGTAATGTAATGAGGAAATTCAGTAACACTCCATTACAGGCCCTGACGCTCTTAAATGATCCAGTCTATGTGGAAATTGCTAAGGCCTTTGCGGCCCGAATAAAAAAAGAGACTGCTGAATTAAATGCGCCTCAACAGTTGGAATATGCCTTTAGGCTTGCTCTTTCTCGGTATCCTAATGGCGCTGAGATTACAGCGTTAAAAAAAATATATTTCATAGCTCTTGATACGGAAGGATCTGCTGAAAGCGCCTGGTTCGAAATAGCAACTACGCTACTGAACCTTCATGGAACGATAACAAAGTAGTCCAAAACGGTGACTGATAATGGAAAAGGATCTGACTCAACGCCTATTATCTAGGAGGGCTTTTTTACGCAATTCAAGTAGTCTCGGTGTGGGCTCTCTGGCCTTCAATGATCTTCTGTCTAGAGAATCTCCATCGAATTCTATTGCAGATTATGACAAAGGAATTGCCCATTTTGCGCCAAAGGCAAAATCAGTCATTTTTTTACATATGGTAGGAGCGCCTTCCCAATTGGATCTTTTTGATTTCAAACCTAAACTTAGGGAATTTCACGGCGAACCAGCCCCTGCAGAGTTCATTGAAGGGAAGCGATTCGCTTTCCTTCGAGGGCATCCAAAGATGATGGCTTCGCCTTTTGAATTTGCAAGAATCAATGATGGCCAAGAGATTTCAGAGGTCCTTCCGCATCTAAAGTCGGTCGCTGGTGAAGTTGCTATTATTCGATCGATGCAGACTGAGGATTTTAATCATGCTCCTGCGCAAATGTTTTTTCATTCAGGTCTTAACCGTATAGGTAGTCCGAGTCTGGGATCTTGGGTCACTTATGGACTAGGCTCAGAATCAAATGACTTACCAGCTTATGTGGTAATGGTTTCCGGGAGTGTTCCAGGAGCAGGTTCCACTCTTTGGAGCCATGGATTTTTACCAAGCACCTATCAGGGCATTGAGTTTCGTAGCACTGGTGATCCGGTCCTATTCTTATCAGATCCGAAGGGCGTTGATAGATCTCGTAGGAAGCGCATCATTGATGGGGTCAATGAATTGAATGCATTGGAATTAAAAAACATAGGTGATCCTGAAATCAGAACCCGTATCAATCAATATGAGTTGGCATTTAAAATGCAGATATCAGTGCCTGAACTAACTGATATAACAACTGAACCTCAACATATTAGGGATATGTATGGAAAAGGATCATTTGCTAATCACTGCGTGCAGGCTCGGAGGCTCGTCGAACGCGGAGTAAGATTCGTCGAACTTTACAATTCTGGATGGGATCACCCTGGAGGCATCGAAAATAATATAAAGAAAAAGGCTAAAGAGATTGATCGGCCAATTGCTGCTTTGATCAAAGATTTAAAGATGCGAGGTCTTTTGGATGAGACTTTACTTGTCTGGGGTGCAGAGTTTGGAAGAACTCCCATGTTTCAGGGGTCAAAATTAAATGGAGCAGGCCGAGATCATCATAAAGAAGCCTATACAATTTGGATGGCTGGAGGCGGCATCAGAGGTGGTATCTCTTACGGACAGACTGATGATTTTGGATATTATGTTGAGAAGGATCCTGTCATAGTAAGAGACATGCACGCAACGATTTTGCATGCTCTAGGAATGGATCATGAACGGGTCACTTTCAGGTTTCAGGGTCTGGACCAGCGCCTCACAGGGACTGAAGAATCAAGGATCCATCACCAGCTATTTGGATGATCTTCTTTATATCTTTAATAAATATTTTATGAGGCGAATTTAGATTCTCCTGTCCCCCTTTAAATTGATGATTATAACTTCGCTTGAAACATTTATTTTGCATGTTCCGGTTACTCGAAACCATATATCTGACAGTACGCATTCGATTACTCATTGGGGCATGCCCGGAGTAAAAATTTTTACTGATACAGGATTCACTGGTTATGGATTTACCGGAACGCATGCCCATTTAGCCAGTGATAGATTAATTACGGACTGCATATCCAATTGTTATGCTGAGTTATTAATAGGTCAGGAAGTGTCTGATATTTCCTTATTGTGGGAAAGATTGGCATATCATCCGCCACTCCAATGGGTTGGACGGGCAGGTATTACAAAGATGGCCTTGGCAGCTGTGGATATTGCTCTGTGGGATATTAAATCAAAGGCCTCAAATGAACCATTATGGAAGACTCTCGGCGGAACCGAGAAGGATAAAGTCGAAGCGTACAATACAGACGGTGGTTGGTTGAACCTTTCAACTCAAATGTTGATAGATGATGTGCTAAGACTCACTGAAGTGGATGGTTACAAAAGTATAAAGATGAAATTGGGTAAGCCGGATCATAATGAGGATTTGCAACGAGTCGAAGCGGTCAGAAATGCAGTTGGTTCAGAGGTTCGTATAATGACTGATGCGAATGGTCGTTGGCGCATGCCTGAGGCATTGGGTGTGGCGAGTAAGTTGAAAGATTATAACGTTACTTGGATAGAGGAGCCCCTATGGCATGATGATGTGCGTGGGCACAAAGCTCTTTCAGATGCTATAGAGACGCCGGTTGCCTTGGGTGAAATGTTATACTCGTTGGCTCACTTTGAGGAATTTATTTTCTCTAAGGCAGTTCATTATGTTCAACCTGATGCAACTCGGCTTGGAGGGATTACTGAGACCATAGAAGTATCTAATGTTGCTTACGAAGCAAACCTCCCCGTAACACCTCATGCAGGTGATATGGCTCAAACTCAAATTCATCTTAGTATTGCCCATCCAGGAATTGAGTTGTTGGAATTTATACCTTGGATCAAGGACTGCTTTATTGAACCTCTTGAGATTAGGTCAGGTTATTTTGATTTCCCTAAAAACTCAGGAGCAGGCACCACTCTGACCGAAGAAGCTATGAGCAAGTATGGAAAAAAGGTTTCCTAAATATCTAATATTATATAAATATAATAACTTATGAGTATGGAAAATCCTTACAGCATGTCCGGAGAAACAGTTTTGATAACAGGTGGAGGAACAGGCATTGGTCTAGGTATTGGAAGATGCATGCTTGCTGCAGGGGCCGAAAGAGTGATTCTTGTCGGAAGGCGTGAAACGGTGCTGACCGAAGCCGCTGCTGAACTTGGTGAACGGGTCAGTTATCTTTCTCAAGATATCGCGCGGATTGATGAGATTCCAGACTTTGCTCAAAAGGTCCTTTCTGATCATGGGAAGCCGACTTGTCTGGTGCATAATGCTGGAATTAACTGCAAGAAGCCATTCGTTGACTTACAGGATTCAGAATTCATGGAGGTTTTTGATGTCCATATACGAGGGGCCCTTGCCATTACGAAAGAATTTGTTCCTGCAATGCTCGACAATCAATCTGGTTCGATTTTGTGGATTTCCTCTATGGCAACTGTGATAGGGTTGCCACTTGTCACTTCATATTCAATGGCGAAGTCTGCTATGCATGGAGCAGTATATAATTTATCAGCTGAATTTGCTCCGAATGGAGTCAGAGTGAATGCAATTTTGCCTGGTTGGATTGAATCCGCAATGGCATTAAATTCATTTAAAGGAGACGAGCCTAGGAGGCAGAAAGTTCTTGGTAGAACGCCGATGGGCAGAATGGGTCAACCTGACGAGGTTGGTCATGCTGCGGTTTTTCTTTGTTCGCCAGCAGCGAGCTTTGTAACAGGTTCTCTTCTAACGGTTGACGGTGGAGCTTCGATTGGATTTTAATGTTTTAGGAGACTGGATGTAAATCATTTGTGCTTCTCTATAAATTATAAATCTATTTTAGATATTAATAAACTATTTGGTTTGCTTTATTTTTTTATCGATTCCTTTATTATGGATTCGTTTAAATTAATAACGCATAAAACAAATTAATTTTTGCAAACTGAATGCCAGAATCAAAGCAAGAGCCTCTCGCGATAGTTGGAATAGGATGCCGGTTTCCGGGGAGAGCTAATAGCCCGGATTTGTTCTGGGATCTTCTCATAGAAGGAAAATCGGGAATTCGGGAAGTTCCCGATGATCGATGGAATGCAGACCGTTACTATCATCCTGATAGTTCAATCCCTATCAAGATGATAACTAAGTGGGGAGGTTTCGTTGACGATGTGGACAAATTTGACGCATCTTTTTTTGGCATTTCCCCCAGAGAAGCTCAGCGCATGGATCCGCAACAACGCTGGTTGCTTGAGCTAACATGGGAAGCCTTCGAAGATGCGGGGGAAAAGCCTGTTAATTGGAGAGGTTCAGCCACTGGTGTCTATGTAGGTATATCATCTAATGAGTATGGATCGATCCAAATGATGGGGGAGTCAGACATTGATGTTCATACAAATTCTGGCAGCACACTATCAATCGCTTCGAACCGTATCAGTTATCTTTATGATTTAAAAGGACCCTCCATCTCTATTGATACGGCATGTTCATCTGCTCTCGTAGCGGTTAATCTTGCTTGTAAGAGTATTTGGAGTGGGGAATGTGATGCTGCGTTTGCTGGTGGAGTTAATGCATTGTTGATGCCTGATAGTTCAATTGGTTTTTCCAAAGCGTCGATGCTGTCGCCGAGTGGTCAATGTTTTGCTTTTGATGCCCGAGCTAACGGATATGTGAGAGGTGAAGGTGCAGGAATGATTCTTATTAAGCCTCTTGCTCGCGCGCATAGGGACGGCGATCGTATATATGCTACGATCAAGGCTACGGTAGTAAATCAGGACGGTAATACATCTTCGATGACTGTTCCTGGTAGAGATTCACAAGCGGCTATGTTGCGTCAGGCTTACCAACAAGCCGGTATTGACCCTAGCAGAGTAGGTTACATGGAGGCTCATGGCACGGGCACGCCTGTTGGTGATCCCATTGAGACGCGGGCTCTTGGAGAAGTTCTTTGTGAGGGAAGATCAGAATCTGAACAGTGCATCATAGGATCTGTAAAATCCAATATAGGTCATTTGGAATCTGGATCTGGGATTGCGGGCCTGATAAAGGCAGCATTAGTTTTGCATAATCGGCGAATTCCTAAAAACCTTAATTACGAAACGCCCAACCCTAACATTCCCTTCAAAGAGTTGAAGTTAAGGGTTCCTCGGGAAAATATGCCCATGCCATCAATGGGCGATTTTCTTCCTGTTAGCGCTGTGAATTCTTTTGGGTTTGGCGGAACCAATGCCCATGTTGTTCTTGAGTCAGTAAAAAATGAACCTTGCCTAATAAGTGACGAATCTTATCGAAACTTGATTGGCCGCCCATTTTTGTTGCCAGTCAGTGGAAACAGTGAAGCGGGTCTTGAGTGTGCAGCTAAATCGTACTGCGAATTTCTTAAAAACGATACTGATCATATTAGTGAAGTTTGCACTTCGGTCGGGTTAAATCTTCAGAGCCTTGATGAGAGAATGGTTGTCATTGGTGATGATAATGGATCAATAAGATCGACTTTAAAATCATGGATTTTAAATCATATAGAATCTCCAGGATGTATTATTGGCAAACGTTCTGTTACTAATGCTGATCCAGTATTTGTATTTACTGGGCAGGGAGCACAGTGGTGGGGTATGGGGCAAGAACTTTTCCGGAATGAGCCTGTCTTTCGAGGAACAATAGAAAAAATTAATTCCATATTAGAGCCGTTGACTGGGTGGTCCTTGGTCGAAGAAATGAATTCTAATGAAGAGTTATCAAGGATCGATCGGACAGATATTGCGCAGCCTGCTATTTTTGCTCTGCAAGTTGCTCTTGCCGAATTGTGGAAAACATGGGGAGTCTTGCCTAAGAAAGTTGTTGGGCATAGCGTTGGTGAGGTTGCTGCAGCATACGTTGCAGGAGTATACAGTCTTGAAGATGCTATTAAGGTTATTTTTCATCGGAGTCATTTGCAAAATAAGACAGGCGGAAAGGGTAAGATGGCAGTTGTGGGACTTTCCAGAGCTGAGGCGGAAAGGGTAATCAAAGGTCAAGAAGATGAGGTTCAGGTAGCTGTTATCAATGGGCCTACAATGGTCACCCTTGCAGGAGACACTCAGGCATTGAAAGGCATTGTTAAAAGTATTGAAAAGGAAGGGGCCTTTGTGCGGTGGCTTCGTATTGATTACGCGTTCCATACTCATCAAATGGATCCTATTAAAGATGATCTAATTAATGCGTTAGAGACAATTTCTGCAAAGAGTTCCGAAATTCCATTTTACTCAACTGTTACTGGCGAACTCTTCGAGGGTGGCGATTTAGATAATAATTATTGGTGGCGAAATGTCAGGGAACCCGTTCTGTTCTCCTCAGCCATTGAGTCATTATCCAATGATGGTTCTGAGCTATTTCTTGAATTAGGTCCTCATCCTGCACTTGCTGCTCCAATTGCTGATTCCGTCGGAGCCCTCGGGAAAAAATGTTCAGTCCTTTGTTCTCTGAGGCGCAAAGAAAGAGAATTGGAAGCTATTCTTGAGAATTTAGCGAGACTTCATATAGAGGGAGTACAAGTTGATTGGGCTGCTATTAATCAGGGGTCGGGTAAAGTAGTGAATGTTCCAAGGCATGCGTGGAATCATGAAAGATTCTGGATTGAATGTGACGAATCCTTCAGGCATCGGCTACAAGCTATGGATCATCCTCTACTTGGGTTAAGACAGAGATCCCCCGAGACTTGTTGGGAGTTTCGCCTTGACCCAAGAGAGCACGATTATCTCCAAGACCATTGTTTTTGGGATAGTATTATTTTCCCAGCAGCAGGCTATGCAGAGATAGGTCTTGCAGTTGCCAGAAACTTGTTCCCCGAAGAGTCTTATGCTGTTGAATCAATAAAGACACAGAAGGCGCTCTTTATTTCAGATAAGAATGTTCCTACTGTTCGTGTAGCATATACTGAATCGCAAAAGTCATTTCGTGTATATTCTTCCACTGATGAGAGTAAGACTTGGGAACTTAATGCTCAGGGATTAATTCGACGGGCAAATCCAGAACCAGATTCCTGTGATGAATCTCTTAATTCTATCCAATCCCGTATGGAAAAGCATTCCACTCATGAGGATTATTATAAAGAATATGATAAGGCAGGTTATCAGTTTGGTCCCAACTTTCGTCAGCTCCTTAATGTTTGGAGTAAGCCCAATGAATCCGTTGCAGAGATTCAAGTCCCCCCCGCAATAGTCAATACACTTTCAAATTATCATTTTCATCCTGCCGTTCTCGATGCATGTTTTCATGCACTCAAAGGGGCACAAGTTATCCCAGAAGGATCAAGGCCTAGTCAGAATTTTTACCTGCCTTCTTCTATTCGCAGAGTGCACCTGTATAAGGATTCTCTTCCAGATAAGTTGTGGGCACATGCCACAGTCACATTTGATGATGGTGAAAGTGTCATAGCTGACATTATTGTTATGAACGGGGAAGGACAAAGAGTTGCCGATGTTTTGGGTTTTTGTGTTGAAAGAATTGATCAGAAAGATGAAGAAATAGAATCAATTAATAATTCTTTCTATGAATTTTCTTGGGAACCTAAGCGGCTAAGGGGCAGTCGAGTGGAAGGGAAAATAGCATTTTCAAATTTTGACCAGATTCTGGAGGAAGTTAATGCTGGAAAAAATGAAAGGTATGAAAGGTATGATCTAGCAATTTACTATAAGGATTTCATTCAAGAAGTTGACAGCTTGGCACGCCACTGTTTTGAGAGTTCATTAATGCAGCTAGGCTGGAATCCTGATTGTGGCTCTATTTATACAACGAGCAAGATTATAGAAGAGTTAGGTATTTCTCTCGAACATGAACGCTTAGTCATGGCTCAACTGAAGGCTTTATCAGTTGAGGGACCCTTAGAAGAATTAGGTCAAGGGGAATGGAGAATAATACGTGAAGTCCGCGGTATTGATGTAACGCAGGAATTGGATCATCTTAGGATGAAGTACCCGAGCCAAGGAGCGGATCTTGATCTTTATCAACTAGTTTGGCCTAGGCTCACTGAAGTGCTTTCAGGAGAGGCTTATTCTCTTGAGGTTCTTTTCCCAAAAGGATCCTCTGAAGTGCTGGAATCTTTTTATGTTAATGGAGCTGATTTTCCTGCAAATAACGAGATGATTTCAGCTGCTGTCCAAAAAGCCATAGAGGGCGTTTCGGAGGACCGTGCAGTCAGAATTCTTGAAGTTGGAGCTGGGACAGGATCATTGACCCGGAGCGTTCTTGAAAAATTATCTCCCAATAAATTCGATTATACCTTTTCTGATACTGGTCAGGCCTTCATTGCTGAGGCGAAGAAGGCATTTACTAATAATGCGTCAGTTGAATTTTGTCTTTTTGATATAGAGAAATCTCCATCAGATCAGGGAATTGTTCCTGAATCTTTTGATTTGGTTCTAGCAACTAATGTAATTCATGCCACTTCTGATCTTAAAAATACTCTCGAACAATTAAAGTGCTGCCTGGCAGATGATGGCTTGCTCATTTTTCTGGAAGTAACTCGTTCTCGTAGTGCATTGGATCTTATTTTCGGATTGTTGAAAGGTTGGTGGCAATATACTGACACTGATCTGAGGCCCAATTCGGCATTATTGAATTGTCCAGAGTGGAAAGATTTATTATTAAGTTGTGGATACGAGGGCGTAGTATCATTTGTCAATACACCTGACCCAGATGAGTCTGGTCAGACTGCCTTCATGGCTCATAGGGGCTCTTCATCACTAATTGAAGAGGGTGATCTCAACAAAGAAGAGAACGGCTTGGGGGATCTTGGAGATTTAAACAACAAAGGGGCCGTAATTATTTTCTCTGAGGATGATTCTTTCTTTAAAGAATTGTCTGAACGCTTTAAAGATGAATCCAATCAAGTTGTTAGGTTATTACCTGATCAGGAAATAGGTACGGTAATTGCTAACATGCCTCAAGTGGATGCAATTGTTCATGCATTTGGTATTGAGGCAGGGCCATTAGATGGGAGTTCTTCAGAAGCTGATTTAATAGGTGCTCAGAGAACTGGATCTATGCATTTGCTAGAGCTCGTCAAAACATTATCGTCTAAAGACTTCGAGTTAAACCCGAAAGTTTTGATCTTAACCCGAGGCACTGTGCACGTTAAAGGAGGTGATATGCTTAATGGGATCGCAATGTCCCCTGTAGTGGGTATCATTCGTGTAGCTAGAGGTGAGTATCCTGATTTTCATTGGAAACATATTGATTTAGATGAACAAAGTCGCGGATCTGAATCATATGATATTTTTGAAGAATTCCTTCTATCTGACCAAGAAAATGAAATTGCTTAAAGGGATGGTGTCAGATATGTGAATCGGTTATACCCTCTTAAAGCTGAAAAGCAATCTGACCGTTTAGCCGAAGCTGTCTTGTCAGAGGAGTCGATAATTCCTTTCAAGTTAGAGATTAGTTCACCTGGAGTACTGACTAATTTGTCTCTCAATGAGACGATCAGATGCTCGCCTGATCCAGATCAAGTTGAAGTTCAAATTAAGGCGGGAGGGATTAATTTTCGAGATGTGATGAAGGCTCTGGGAATGTATCCAGGCAATCCGATTGATTTGAAATGGTTTGGCGATGATTTCTCAGGAACCGTTGTCAGTGTGGGAAAAAAAGTTAAAGATTTTGCGATTGGTGATGAGGTCGTCGGCATGGCTCCTTATTGTTTTCGTTCATTTGTCACGGTCAGTGAAAAGATGATTTTTAAAAAATCTAATTCAATGACTTTTGAACAAGCGGCGACATTGCCGACTGTCTTTTTGACTGCTTATTACAGTTTGCATGAACTAGCGAGGATGAGAAAAAAAGAAAGTGTTCTTATTCATGCTGGTACGGGCGGAGTGGGAATGGCTGCAATTCAAATTGCTCGTGGATTAGGACTAGAAATTTTCGCAACTGCTGGAACTCCTGAAAAGCGTGATCTGCTTCTCAAACTTGGAGCTCACCATGTAATGAATTCACGGACGCTATCTTTTGCTGATGAGATCATGAATATCACAGATGGTGAAGGTGTTGATTGTGTTCTTAATTCGCTGGCCGGCGATTTTATTTCAAAGTCATTTTCAGTATTGAGTCCTTTCGGTCGCTTTATTGAAATTGGTAAAATAGATGTTTATAACGATTCAAAGATTGGGCTCCAGCAACTCCGTAACAATATTTCTTATTTCGTTGTTGATCTTGCACAACATTTACAAGATAGGCCGGATTATGTTGCAGAAATATTTGCTAAATTAGCGAAGAGCTTTGATTCTGGCGAATATTCTCCCTTAGACCATACTGTTTTTCCTATAACAGAAGCGGCAGAAGCATTTCGTTACATGGCCCAAGGGAAGCACATTGGTAAGAATGTACTTAGCTTTGATTGCGATTCGATTCCTATTGCTCCATGCACTGAGGAAGGTCACTTATTCAAATCGGATGCAACCTATCTGATCACTGGAGGCATGAGTGGGTTCGGTTTCGAACTGGCAAAATGGATGCTTCGCAACGGAGCCTATCACCTGATCCTCGTTAGCCGGAGCGGCGCTCGAGATGCATCTATTATTAAAGATATTGAGTATTTAAGATCCGAAGGAAAAGAGATTGTAGACTTCAGAGCTGACGTGACTTCGCTCCAAGAAGTGGAAAAGATCATGGTCAAAATAGGTTCTGAGCTTCCACCTTTAAAAGGCATAATTCATGGGGCAATGGTCATTGATGACCAGTTCATGATTGATATGAATGAGGAATGTTTTAATAAGGTTCTTTACCCAAAGATGTTAGGGGCCTGGAATTTACATCGGGCGACTCAGAATATTGATTTAGACCATTTCATCCAATTTTCTTCTTTCTCGACGGTCATTGGTGCAGTTAAGCAGGCCAATTATAATGCAGGAAATGCATTTTTAGATGCCTTGTCGCACTATCGTCATTCCAGAGGCCTTTCGGCATTAACAATTAACTGGGGAGCATTGATTGAGGCTGGATTTGTTGAGCGTAACCAGAAAACTGCGACTTATCTAAACAAACTCGGGATGAAGCCATATAGGATGTTGGATACTCAGCACGTGATATCACTTTTTCTTCCAAAGTCGAATGCTCAGGTCGTTGCCTCTGTAGTTGATTGGGCTCAACTGGTTAAGTTGAGCCCTGCGCTTTCAACTGCTCCATTATATAGTAAAGTAGTCCAGAGACTATCGGTGCGAGGATCGGGAGGATCTGTTCGTCCCAAGGTCTTGGCTGCTCAAGGTGAAGAAAGACTGAAAATACTCGAAGATTTTATTACTGACCAAGTAGCGAGTGTATTTGGTACTAAAGTTGCAAAAATTGACCGTGACACAGCGCTTACCAATATTGGATTAGACTCCCTTATGGCAATTGAGCTAATGAATAGAATGGAGTCTGAGCTTGGAATTAATCTACCGATGGGGAGTGTTCTGAATGGTCCGAACATAAAGGAGCTAGCGGCTAGCCTTCTAGAGCAAATTCTTGCCGTAGATGAAAATGCTTCTGAGATATCCTCGGCTGGAAATCTGTCATCAAGTGATATAGCTTCATTCGAAAGAGCGGGCGAAGAATCGATGGAATTTCCCCTCTCTGAGGGACAGAAAGCTTTGTGGTTTTTGTATCAGCTTTCACCGGAAAGTGCCGCATATAATTTGGTATTTAGTTCTAAGCTTACTCCTCTTGTTGATATTGAAGCAATGGAATCTGCTTTCAGGGCTCTCTTTGAACGTCATCCGATGCTGAGTGCAACTTTTCATCAAGTCAATGGAGAGCTTATTCAACGAGTTGAACCTAAGAAGACGATCGATTTTCGGGAACATGATGCATCTAGTATGAATGAGGAGCAAATCAAAGAACTCATTGAAGAACATGCCGAATTGCCTTTCGATTTAGAAAAAGGTCCCGTGATCAGGTTGGAACTTTTTCGGAATGATCAAGGTTCACATTTCGTTTTACTGGCAATGCACCACATCATTTCTGATGCATGGTCCGTTTCTTTGTTAATGAACGACTTAATCGAAAGTTATTTTTCGATTAAGTCGGGGAAAAATCTTGATCTTAATCCGATCGAATACAGCTATCAGGATTACGTTAATTGGCAACAGCATAATCTTGCAGGCCCATACAAAATACGAGCATCTGAGTATTGGGGTTCATCACTTAGCGGTGTGTCTGGTTCTCTTGACCTTCCAACTGACTACCCTCGTCCTGCCGTTCAAACATTTAACGGAGGAAGACTCAGTTTCATCCTTGAGGATAACTTAGCTTCAAAGGTTCTAGAGTTAGCGCAAAGCCAAAGCACGACACTTTATTCGACGATGCTTACTGCCTACAATGCTTTATTTCATCGTTATTGTGATCAGGATGATATTGTGATTGGAAGTCCGATGGCGGGACGAAATCAAAAGGAGATCGGTGATATGCTTGGATATTTTGTGAATATGGTTCCTTTGCGTAGTAGTACGCATGATGACCCTAGTTTCATTGAATTTTTGAATCAAACATCAGCATCCGTGAATGGAGCCATTGAACATCAGGATTACCCATTCTCTCGGATTATTAATGATTTAAAAATGCCGCGTGATCCGGCAAGATCACCGCTTTTTCAAGTCTCATTTGCCATGGAGCGTGTGCCTGGCATTGACGAGCAGGGCATTGCTGTTTTCCTGATCGGGAAGGGAGGACATCAATTCTCGGTTGGCGACATGACGGTTGAAACCATTGATCTTAATTTACGTCAGGCACAATTTGAAATTACTCTTGTAGTTGAGGAGAGCGGAGGTCAAATTTTCGGTTGCTGGCAATACAATCGAGATCTTTTTAAGCCAGAAACGATTCAAAAGCTAAGTGAAACTTTTTCCCTTTTACTGGAACATATAACCCGGGATCCAGATATTAGGATTTCTGAGATAGAATTGTTGGGTAAAGAAGAGTCGGAACTGATCATTTCTTCATGGAATTCAACCGATGCTGATTATCCGAAAGATAAAGGCATTCATCATCTCGTTGAAGAGCAGGCATTAAAAACACCGAGCACAGTTGCTGTTCGTTTTGGAGAACAAAAAGTCACTTATCAGGAACTTGAAAGATTAGCTAATAATGTGGCAGGAACTCTGATAGATCAGAATATTGGGCCAGATGACTCTGTTGCTCTGATTGTTGAAAGAAATGCTCTGATGATTGCCGCGATGTTGGGGGTTCTGAAGTCTGGTGCGCATTATGTCCCGATTGACCCTGACTATCCTTGTCATAGGATTCAGAAAATGTTGAAGGATTCGGGTTCTTCATTACTCTTTGTCACGGAAGGTACGCATCATTTAGCGCCTCCGGATTTCACTGGTATTTTTAGAGTAGAGGAATGTGCTGATATTATAGAGTTACCCGATCGTCCTCTATTTAATGCTGATAACTTAGCCTACGTTATATATACTTCAGGATCGACTGGTGAACCGAAAGGCGTCGAAATCTCCCATTCTGCAGCAGTTAATTTTTTGACGTCAATGCGGCAAAATCCAGGAATTACTAGATTGGATCGGCTCTTGGCCCTAACGACTCTTTCTTTTGATATTTCAATACTTGAGATTTTTTTACCGCTAATTACAGGGGCTCAGGTTGTTGTTGCGACTAAAGAGGATGCTAGAGATGGGAGACGGATTTCGAGATTGCTCAACGATCATGCAGTAACAATTATGCAGGCGACTCCGACTACTTGGAGAATTCTCATGGAGAGTGGGTGGGAAGGGCGTAACGGACTCAAGATTTTATGTGGTGGTGAATCGATGCCTAGAGACCTTGCCGATTTTCTTGTTAATAGCGCTGATGAAGTATGGAACCTATATGGGCCGACAGAGACAACGGTCTGGTCTACTTGTACTAAAGTTCTCTCAAGTGAAGAGAAATTGAGTATTGGGAAACCCATATCCAATACAAAGATTTATATACTTGGTGATAACAATAATATTCAACCGATATCCTTTGTTGGGGAGATTTGCATAGGTGGAGCAGGTCTTGCCAGAGGTTATCGAGGGAAAGAAGAATTAACGGATGAATCCTTCATTGAAGTTGATATTCCTGGTCAGGGCCATCAAAGACTTTATAAAACCGGCGACTTGGGTAGATGGCGTCCTGATGGGACATTGGAATGTTTAGGGCGAATTGATTTTCAGACTAAACTGAGGGGCTTTCGTATTGAGCTTGGTGAGATTGAATTTGCGATAATGAGTTATGAGGCAGTTAGTTCTGCAGTGGTTATCAAGCGTGATGATCTGCCAAGTGGAGAAGCTCTTGTGGCTTATTTTGTTATAGAATCTGAACTGACAAATGAGTTATTAACTGGTATTAAGGAGCATTTGCGTGATCGATT
This sequence comes from Verrucomicrobiales bacterium, assembly GCA_014239335.1. Classification (GTDB taxonomy): domain Bacteria; phylum Verrucomicrobiota; class Verrucomicrobiia; order Verrucomicrobiales; family DEV007; genus EC70. The sequence continues at coordinate 15,432 of JAAZZC010000119.1, read as the reverse complement.
GCCGAATGCGATGGTGCCTGCATATTTTGTTAATCTGGAAGCGTTGCCTCTGACACCTAACCAGAAAATTGACCGGAAAGCACTTCCATCTCCTGAATACAGTATGATGGAATTGGAGCATAATTTCATTTCCCCATCAACCATTACCGAGACTAAACTTGCTGAGATATTTTCTGATGCTTTTGATATTCCTAAGGTAAGCATCAAGTATAATTTTTTTGACATGGGAGGGGATTCTTTAATGGCAGTTAAAATTGTCACTAGAGTTTCGAATGCTCTGGAAAAGAATATCCCTTTAGAGGCTTTTTTCAGATATCCAACTATTGAAAAGTTCGCAGGATTTGTAGATTCGCCTGCATCTATGGAGAATGTTTCTGAGCCATTAATTAGTGGGGAAGAAGTTGATACCGAATACCTTTCTTTCCAATTCACTGACAATGATAAACTAGACTCTTTGCCAAATATTGATGCAGTTGCTCTTTCTTACATACCTCAATCGTTTATTGAAGTGACAGGTTTAGGCAAATCCGAATTACTCAATAAATGGTTTGGAAATAAGGCTCGATTAACTAATTTATATAGGACCCAGTGGGGGACTATAGGTCTTATAATGTTGCCGATTTTTGAAGTTGATCTGTATGATGATTCTAATCCAATAAGATCAATTATTATGGATGGATTGCGTTTATCTGCAAAACTAGGCGCGCGGAAAGCATCACTTACAGGGGTGCTTCCTTTAGTGACTAATGATGGATTGGATGTGATTAATTGGATGAGGGAAAATGACGAAGAGGTGAACTTACCAATCATTACTACAGGTAATGCAACGCGGTGCGCAACAATCGTGAAATCTGTAGAAGGTATCCTTGCCAATTCGGGGCGTGATATGTCTGACCTTAAGGTGTCTTTTATTGGTCTTGGATCAATTGGAAAGGGGACCCTTGGCCTGTTATTGGATGTTTTGCCGCATCCTCGTGGTATTATTATGTCAGATATTTATCGACAAGAAGATCGACTCGAAGAATTGCAGGATAGACTCTTGGCGAGTGGCTTTGTTGGAGAAATTGATATATGCTCTTGTCGTAGTGAACTCCCTGATAAAGTTTATGAAAGCGAGCTGATAATAGCGGCTTCAAATGTTCCTAATATAATTAATATTGAAAAGGTTCGACCGGGGACCATGATTGTAGATTATTCATTTCCTAGTTCATTCAGTCTCATTGATGCGGCAAAGAGGGCAGAAAGGGATGGGGACTTAATATTTACTTCAGGAGGCCAATTGCGATTGGGGCAACAAATTGAAGAGGTTATTTATCTTCCAAGAGTTGCTGAAGAGATGCTTGAAATTATTAATCCTGAAAAACTACAATCTATTATAGTAAGAGATTCCAGAGAAATGACCGGTTGTATTTTGGCTAGTATTTTCACTGAAATGGATTCCGGAGTGGGTGTTACTCTGGGTGAATTCACCGGAACTGAAGCGTTATCTCATTATGAATTCATTAATGATTTGGGCCTTGGTGCAGCTCGTTTGCAAATGCAGAGTTATTTTGTTACTGATGAAGCGGTTCAGAAATTTCGAGGGCAGTCCAGTTCTGAGTCAACCAACATAAATGGTTAGCTTATGGCAAAGAAAAAATTTCCAGATCTTTTACATCCGATCGGAGGATGTGGGTTCATCCAATTTTGGAAACTCTACTTCAATAATTGGCCCTATACTCTCTATTCTCTTCCATCGAGATTGCTTTCTCTTATGGCTGTAACCTTTCGAGTTCCGACTGTATTTCTTGAAAAAATAAAACATAAGAATGCGATAAACTTACAAGAGGTCAAAGATGGACCAATATTCATAATTGGTCATTGGCGTAGCGGGACGACACACTTACACAATTTATTGAGTCAGGATGATCAATTTGCTTTCATTTCTTTTTCAAGGTCTCTTATGCCTTTGGATTGCCTTGGTAAGTTACGGCCTGCTCGTGCATTGATGAAAATTATGATGCCAAAGAATCGCGGTATGGATAAAGTTGCTATAGGTCCGGATACTCCTCAAGAAGAGGAATTCGCATTGGCTGCATTGGGGTCTGTTTCTTTCTTAAAATGCCTTTATTTTCCCAGAAATATTGAAGGGTATTTTAACTCTTCTGTTTTAATGGAATGCATGAGTGATGAAGAAAGGAAATCACTTGAATCAGCATATCTTTATTTAACAAAAAAAATGACTTATGCTCACGATGGAAAGACTATGCTTTATAAGAATCCTGCCTGCACAAGCAGGATGACTTTACTTAAAGAGATATTTCCGAATGCTAAGTTTGTTCATATCATTCGCAACCCCTATGAAGTGTTTCCTTCGATGATGAAATTATGGGGTCGTATGACGCCATCATTTTCATGGCATCGAAGTGCATCTATTAATTATGAGGAAATGACTTTTGCTTTCTATGAGAGAGTCATGAAAGCCCATTTGAAGGAGCGTCAGAAAATTCCCAATCAAGATTACCATGAAGTTCGATTCGAGGACCTTGATTCCAATCCGATGTCAGTCGTTAATGATATTTATCGAAGCCTCGGGATCGAAGTAAATAAAGAATCAATGGTTAAGATTGGGCAATATATTGAAGATCAGAAAAAATATCAAAAGAATACGCATCAATTATCAGATAGCATTAAGAAGAAATTAATGGAACGATGGCGCTTTGCTTTAGAGCATTGGAATTATTAACATTCTAAAAATTAAGGTCCTATTATTTGTATTTAAATTCTATTTTAAACATGAGAATTCTTGTTGATTTGGAGTTATCTTATAAGAATTTTATTTTTATCTTAAAAATTGACCACAAACATAATCAAAGAGCAATCATTAGACCTTACTATTATTTATTAAGATGAACTTCTCGCAAGAACTATCACATTCACCAGATCGCAGGGCTTTCATGGCTGGAGCAGCTAAAGCTTATCTTGGTGTTAATTTTCTGTCTCAAGATTTAATGGCGGCAGGGGGCGAGGATCGGAAAATTCCATTCCGAAAAAACCCAGCAAAAAAAGTTATTTATCTATACATGGCTGGAGGAATGTCGCACCTCGATACTTTTGACCCGAAGCCAGAAGCGCCATCTGAGATTAAAGGTAACCTTTCTTCAATTAAAACGAGTGCAGATGGAGTGCGAGTCAGTGAGTACTTGCCGAACATTGCAAAGCACATGGATAAGGTTGCGGTTGTGAATTCATTGCATTCAAAAACAGGTGCTCATGAGCAGGCTCGTTACCTCATGAAGACTAATTATGCGAAACGAGGAACAGTTCAACATCCTCATATGGGGGCATGGTTATTAAAATATGAGGATAGAATAAATCAACAGTTGCCTGGATTTGTATCGATTGCCAGTGGCAGTAAAGAGGCTGGTGCTGGTTTTTTTGGAATCAATTGTCAGCCGTTAATCATCGGGAAACCAGAGGCGGGACTTCAGAACAGTAAGCATTTCACAGGAATTTCTGAAACTGATTTCATGCGGAGACGGAAACTCTCTGAGAGCATCGATCAAAAATTCCATGCCAAGTATAAGGATAAGAATGCCAATGCATATACTGCCATATATGAAGAAGCTGTTACCCTCATGAAAAGTTCTGATCTTAAGGTTTTTGATATATCTCAGGAAAGCCAACCGCTCAGAGAACGTTATGGTGATCATGCTTTTGGACAAGGGTGTCTTTTGGCTCGCCGCTTGAGTGAATCTGGGGTGCGATCCGTTGAAGTTCAGCTTGGAGGTTGGGATACTCACCAAGATAATTTCCAGAGAGTCCAATCAAATACGGCCATACTTGATCAGGCACTCAGTGCTTTGTTGGATGATCTTCATACCAGTGGTATGCTTCAGGAAACACTTGTTGTTCTCACTACTGAGTTTGGAAGAACTCCAAAAATAAACCAGAACGCAGGTCGGGACCATTATCCTAAAGCCTTCTCAGCGCTTCTCGCTGGTGGGGGTGTTAAAGGTGGATACATACATGGTAAAACTGATGACAAAGGTGCTGAGCCTGTGGACGACCCTGTTACAATAGCTGATTTTAACGCAACGATTGCTTATGGATGTGGATTACCTCTAGATCAGCGACTATTCACGAAAAATGCTCGTCCATTCACCGTGGCAAACCATGGTGATCCTGTCATGCAGCTGTTCTCATAATGTTCAATTAGAAGTCCGCTCTTTTGAAAATAATTTACTACACGCTCTTAGTTAATCTCTGGTTCTTTTCTTTTCTTAGTGCAAATGAAGATTTATCGATTTATACGAAGAGGGTAGATTCACTTATTTCCGCCTATCACAATAATAATAAGGTTGCTCTGAATCCGAGAGCTAATGATTCAGTCTTTGTTAGGAGATCCTATTTAAATATAGTCGGCCGGATTCCGACAGCGTCCGAGACCACTAGGTTTATTAATTCAAAGGAAAAATATAAAAGATCGAAACTCATTAATAACCTCATTAGTTCAGAAGGATACGTGAGTCACCAGTACAATTGGTGGGCGGACATACTGAGAGTCAATACCAGGATGCAAGGTCAGAGTCCGGCGAACGGAATTGCTTATGCTAATTGGATTAAGCGGTCGATCCGTGAGAATAAGAGTTACGATAATTTTGTGAAAGATTTAATTACGGCGGAGGGGATGATTGATGAGAATGGCGCTGTCGGATTTTATCTTCGTGACCGCGGTATGGAGCTTGATCATTTGGCTACTACTGCTCAGGTCTTTCTTGGAACACAGCTAGTATGTGCCCAATGTCATGATCACCCATTCGATGATTGGAGTCAGATGGACTATTACCAGCTTGCTGCTTTTAGCACGCCCGTAAGATCAGTTAGGCGAACCGAGTCAATGGACAGGGCAATCCAAATTGCACAGAATGAACTTAAAGTGCCTCGTGGCAATAAGGGCAAGGTCAATGCTATCAGGAAAAATAAGACGCGGGAACTTCAGCGAGCTTTCCAGGGGCTAACAGATAATTTTCGTAATTCGATTGTCAGGGAAACTAAGACTCCACTCAAACTCCCTGATGACTATCAATATGATGATGCAAAACCTAATGAAGTGATATTTCCGGCAACGCCTTTTGGCAAAAGTATTAAAGTAAAGAACGGTCATAGCAGAGTAGAAGCATACGCTGATTGGATGACCTCTCCAGAGAATCCCAGATTCACTAAGACTATTGTTAACAGGATGTGGAAAAAAGTGTTTGGAGTGGGATTGTATGAACCTGTTGATAAAATAGATGATTCTACGGAGCCTTTTGATGCTCAATTAATGGCTTATCTAGAGGAATTGGTGGTCGATTTGGAATATGACATGAGAAAATTCAATGCCGTCCTATACAATACTGATGCATTTAGCAGGGAATCTCAATCATTTGAACTGAACTCAGGGGAGGGGTTTCACTTTCAAGGTCCTAGACTTCAAAGAATGAGTGCCGAGCAAATATGGGATTCCGTCGTGTCCATGATTAGATCAGATATTGATGGAGTCTCTAATGAGATCTCTTATAACTCTCGGCTCAAGGCATGGGAAAAGTTAAATGAACAGACCCCAGAGGCTCTCATTAAAAGGACTAAAGAGGTCGCTTCTTTCAACAAGGAGACACAGAAAAAGATGGATCAATTTCGTCTACAAGTTAAGGAAGTTATCTCTGAGAAAAAAGAGAGCAAGGCGCTGCCGCTAGCCAGAAAAATTTTAAACTTTAATGAAAAAGCTACTGCCGAATATGCTAGGCTTACTTTCTGGGACCCTTCTGATTTCAAGGGTTACTTTAGAACTCCTTTTAGAAATACTCCCAGAGCACTCGTTGCGGAATTAAAGAAAGCATTCCCCAGTAAAAAATATCCAAATATTTATAAGCAAACGGCAAGTGCAAAGATGAAAACTCAAATTGGCAATGCACAAAAAAATGGAAAGAAGACACGTATTGACAAGAGAGATAGAATGTTTCGTGGATATGTTAGAGCCTCTGAAATTTCAAGTCCGGCACCTGATGGTCATTTCTTACGTGACTTTGGACAGTCCGATAGGTCATTAATTGAAAATGCTAATTATAAGGCATCTACGACTCAAGCACTGTCATTGATGAATGGAGATTTCTTAAAATTTTTAATAAATCCTAACTCAGTGATTTCTCAAAGAATGAATTCTGCACAGGATTCTGACGAACTTATTGATATTATTTATCTGACTGTCTTTTCCAGGCGTCCTAGTATAGATGAAAAGAGTCTACTCAGAGATGAGGCTTCAATCTCCGGCGCTATGGCAGCTCGCAGTATATTGTGGTCCACATTGAACACACAGCAGTTTCTTTTTATTCAATAAAAAGAAACTGGTTAAAGAGTGGCCTTTAATCGTTCGCAAACGGTATCAACGTTGGATTTAGAGTTGAATGCCGAAATTCTAAAGAACCCTTCACCAGCTTCACCGAAACCTGCTCCAGGCGTTATAACGACTTTGGCTTCATTGAGCATTTTATCGAACATTCCCCAGCTGTCTATCGAGTCAGGACAAGCGACCCATACATAAGGGGCATTTTCTCCACCATATACATCAAGACCAATTTCAGAGCAGGCTGACCTAAGCTTCTCGGCATTCTCCATGTAATGATTTATTAAACTCTTTACTTCGTTCTTTCCGTCATCTGAGTACAAAGCTTCTGCTGCCTTTTGAACGGGATAGCTGACACTATTAAACTTAGTGGACTGCCTCCTCGACCATAAAGGATGAAGTGAGCGGGTTTCACCATTTTCATCTTCGGCCATTAGTTCTTTTGGAACGACGGTAAAAGCACATCGGACACCGGTAAATCCTCCGTTTTTGGAAAAGGATCTAAATTCAATCGCACATTCTCGTGCACCATCAATTTCGTAGATTGATCGTGGTACTGATTGGTCCTGAATAAATGCTTGATAGGCGGCATCATAGAGTATGATTGCGCCGTGTTCTCTTGCATAGCTAACCCATTTTTCGAGCTGCTCTCTTGTCGCAGTGGCTCCTGTAGGGTTATTCGGATAACAAAGATAAATTAAATCAACTCGTTCTTGAGGGATTTCTGGAACGAAGCCGTTTTCTGCATTGCATGGCATGTAATGAATTCCTTCATACGCGCCGCTTTCATTAGCTTCGCCAGTGTTTCCAGCCATGACGTTGGTGTCTACGTAAACCGGATACACGGGATCAGTGATTGCTATCTTATTACCATTTCCGAATATATCTAAGATGTTGCCAGTGTCGCATTTTGATCCATCAGAAACGAATATCTCATCATCTTCTACCGAAATTCCGTTATCTCTATAATCTCCATTAGCTATGGCAGTACGTAAAAAATCATATCCTTGTTCAGGTCCGTAACCTCTGAATGTGTCATGATTTCCCAGTTCGTCGACTGCGCTTTTCATGGCATTGCGTGCAGCTAATGGTAAAGGTTCGGTAACGTCGCCAATTCCACATCGTATGAGATTGTCAGAATTCTCTGGATTACTATCAGAGAATGATTTGACTCTTCTGCCAATTTCAGGGAAAAGATAACCTGCCTTTAGTTTAAGATAGTTGTTGTTAAGTTTAGCCATGGATCGCAGATATTGATCTCATCAGCAGAGCAGGTCAAGTAGAGTGCTGTAAAATTATAATGATTTTTAGTGTTTTACACAATTAATCCCGATCGTAAAATATGATCTGATAGATTAATGTTAATTAGAATAGTTAGGTCTCTTGAATTTTGTGTTTATGGTTTACTAATATTTGTTTTTTTTTCGCATGCTAGTGATTCTGAGGATGTTTCTGGATTTGAAGTTAAATTTCCAAAAGATGCGGCACATGCAAAAACAAGGGGAATAAAGATAATAGAGAAAACCGATTCGGTTGTTTTTGAGGTCCGTGATCAGTTTGGTATTGGGAAAGGATCACTAATTTCAAAAAATAAAAAATGGCCTGATAAAGTTTTTCTTCGATTCTATTTATCAGGGTTAGAAGGATTGACTGCGAAAATTAAAGGAAAAATCTTGGCAGAAGAAGAATTGAAAATTAGGATGCTTGATTCTAAAGGAAATTCTTTGAAGGGGCGTTACTTGCTAAAAGGATCAAAAAAGATACCAGGCTATTTTGAAGTTGAGCTTCCGCAGAGCAAACTAATGGACGCTCGACAAATTGAGTTGAGATGGATAGATTTTTATCGAGGGTAAGTTTGATCTGAGTATTAATATTTGTATTTCCTAAAGGCAATTTAGATTCAAGAAGAGCTATTTGTTTTGGGATAAACTTTTCTGTAATAGAATCTGATTAACTTGCCAATGTCTTCAGCGCAGATCAAGGAGCATGGTATTAAGTAAAGAGTTATGGCGGTGGCAAAAAGAACTCCATAACCAAGCGAGACTGCCATCGGAATTAGAAACTGAGCCTGAAGTGATTGATCCATTAGTAATGGCACAAGTCCAGCAAAAGTTGTCAGTGAAGTGAGCAATATGGGCCTGAATCTTCGTGGTCCTGCTTTCATGCAAGCTTCACGAAGGCTAAGCCCTTCGGCTTGCCTTCTATTTATGTAATCGACCATGACGAGTGAATCATTCACAACCACACCTGCCAGAGCAAGCATTCCGAAAATAGAGAGGAAAGATATATTAATACCCATAATCATATGCCCCAGTAATGCACCTATGACGCCAAAGGGAATTGCTAGTAACACATATATTGGTTGCATTACTGATTTGAAGGGAATCGCTAACAATGTGAACAAGGCAAAGCATAAGGCAATAGCTCCTATTTTAGTTCTTTTTATAGACTCTTCGTGTTCGGCAACGTGTCCTGTGAATTGAAAGGAAAGACCTTCTTCCTGATTTACTTTTTCTTGTATTTGGGGAGTTAATTCTCGTGCTATGCCAATTATATCAACTTCTTCATCAGCTGGAGCGGCACCTATACGGATCACTTCGGCTCCGTCATTACGTTCGACGTGTGTTGGTGATTTTGTAGGTTTAAATTCAGCGACGGTTGACAGGGGAACTTCGGTTCCACTGGGAGTGCGAATTTTTATTTTTGAAAGAGTGTGTAACGATTCGCGATCTTTTTGAGGGAGCCGGACCATGACTTTAATTTCATCAGTGCCTCGCATGATTCTTTGGGCTTCTTCACCATAAAAAGATTGTCGGACTTGTCGGGCCAATGATTGTTGAGTCAGGCCCAATTCAATTGCCCGAGACTTTAAAGTGAATTCGAGTTCGTCCTGGCCTCGATTAATTTGGGCCCAACTGCTATTTATACCTTCAAATTTACCCAGTAATTCTTTTATTTCTTGGGCGATATAATTCTTTTTTACAGAGTTGGGACCTCTCAGTTCCAATTCAAGAGGATCAGCCTCTTTGTCGTCATCACTACTTCTTCTGCCTGTCAATTCCGCACGAATAGAAAAATTATCTGCTTCTTCAATTTCACCAATAATTTCTTTCCATCTGCTTGCAATTTTACTGTTGCGAGGTCCAGGCTCGGAGCGCTGGCTTGGAGGAATTACTTCAGCAATGACCTGTCCTCTGGAGTGATCATATCGCCCTCCTAACCGATATGATCCAGTGACCTTAGCCACATTTCTAATGAGGCTTTTGCCAGTTCCTGGATCAATGAATTCTTCTTTTAGTTTTTCAGTCGCTGCACTGATTTGATTAATTAGCTCTTTTGTTTTATCAATTTTTAAGTTGTTTGGTAAGTTAAGAGAAGCCGTGACTTTGAGGCTTTCAACTGATGGGAATGATGAAAATCCGAGGCGTCCACTTGTGCAGAGGCCTGCCATTATTAGAGCCATTGCTACGAAGGTTGTTATTACACTGAATCTCCATCTTATTGCGAATTGAAGAGAAGGTTCATATATCTTTTCAACAAAAATTTCCAAACTGGAGGCGATTCTTTTTTGGAAACGTCCAATCGCACTTAAATTATTTCCACGGGGGGTAATATGTTTTAAATGTGCAGGAAGAATAAGCTTTGATTCAACTAGAGAGAATAGTAGCACAGGAGCAACTATTGGAGGTATCTGTCCTGCAAAACTTCCCCAGCGTCCTTCGAAGAAGAGTAGGGGTACAAAGGCTACGATTGTGGTAAGAATACCAAAAGTGACAGGCACAGTGACTTCCTTTGTTCCAAGAACCGAAGCCTCTAAGGGATTCATGCCGGCCTGAAGTTTAGAGTATACGTTTTCGCCTGTAACGATTGCGTCATCGACAACTACGCCCAATACTATAATGAATCCGAATAAACTCATTACATTTGCAGTAATGCCCATTACAGGCATTAGCATCACGCCTCCAGCAAAGCTTATTGGGATGCCGAGGACGACCCAAAATGCTAACTTAGGGCGAAGAAATAAACTAAGAACTAAAAACACCAAAAGACATCCTTGCAATAAGGAGCTGGTCAGAGTTCCCAGTCGCCCTCGCATTGATAATGACTTATCGTCCCAAGTGTAGAGGAAAATACCCTCCGGGAATCTGTTCGGGGATCCTTGGATGTATTCTTGTACTTTATTTGATATATCTATGGCGCTTTCATCTCCTGTCCGCATCACTTGGACAAACATCGCGGGCCTACCATTAAATTCAGTAATTACATTATTTTCTTCAAAGCCATCATTTATTTTTGCCACTTCACCCAGCAAAACATTGGCGCCATTAGATGCGCGGATTGGAATTTTTTCAAAGTCTTCTTTAACGTATGCCTGACCTCGAGTCCTAACCACGAGATTACCGCTCTCACTATTAATTGAGCCGGCAGGAAGATCGATTGAAGACCTTCGTATAGCATCGGATAATTCCCTGAACCCGACATTGTATGATTCGAGTTTTGACATATTTGCTTCAATTGCAATTTCGTAATCGCGGTCTCCTTGAGTCCTAGCCTGACTGATTCCTTCAATTTCAAGTAGATCATCACGTACCCGATGAGTGATTTCCCGAAGATCTTGCTCTTGAAGATTACCGGTAACCGCTATGCTTATTACAGGAAAATAATTAGAAGTGTTGGGTATGTATATTCTGGGGGGTTCGGTCTCTTGGGGGAAAGAAGAAATCCGTTCGATCCGGCCTCGAATATTTTCACGGAGTTCAATCAGGTCAGTTCCTTTTTCCGCCTGAAAATAAAACTTTGCTCGATTGCGTTCTCCATCGGAATTGATTTTTTTGATACCGCTCAAACCTTCCAAGGCTTCCTCTACAGGAATAAGAACACCTTTTTCTACATCCTTTGCAGTAGCCCCTGGGTATATAACTTCCATGGAAACAGTTTGCCAATCCGTTGATGGAATGACTTCAAGAGGGAGCTTGAAAGCAGTATAAATACCCCCGAGAAGGATTCCTATCATTAACAGATTGGCAGCAATGCCATTGTTAGTAAACCAACGGATCATATGGCTAAGGAGAGATTAATGTAGTTTTCCCGTCCTCAGCATCATCTGATTCTTTAAGGGTTTCCTCAAAGGTGATCTCAACCTTAGATCCGTCTGGGATCCAGGGCATGGGAGTAGTGGAAAGTAGGGTGCCTTCTTTTATTGAATCGTCCTGAATAATAATATGTGATTGAGTCTCTCTTATGGGTTCAACTGATATTCCATGCATTGTTAGTTTTTCTCTATCAATAATATAAATTCTCCTTAGCTGCCTCACAGCACCTCGAGGAATTTTAATGACTTTTTCCAGTATTTTTCCAGGTATTTTAGCATTGACGGGTTGTCCTATTCTCAATGGAGGCAGAGTAGAATTGCGTCCAAAAGGATCTGAGATTTTAGCAATTGCAAAAAGTTCCAGTGAGCTTTCGTCTAAAGTACCTTCAGTTCTTATTATTTTAGCGGGCCATATGGTTTGATTTTTTTCGTCTAATGCGTCATACAATGTAATATCAACTGATGGGTCGTCAGGGTTTTCAGGTAAATTTAAATGACGCATTTCTTTAGCGCTGATTGGGATCCTTACTTCGGCGTAATCCACCGCAAAAATGTTTCCTAACGGTGTGCTGCCAGAAACTGCCTGACTCACGCCGACTAGTCTTTTTCTTACCCTTCCATCGAAGGGTGCTTTTATTTTAGACCTGTTGAAGTTACGTTCTGCTTGTGCTAATTGAGTTGACGCGGAATTGACCCGCGCTTCAGCCTCACGTAGTTGTGGGAGCCTAAGAACTAATTCATTGGGTTCTTCGTCATAGCCCAGATCTTCCCAGTTGAGTCTGGCCTGTTCTGATCTTGCTTTTTCTTGTGCATGAGATGCTGATGCCTGAGCGAGCATCGCTTCGGCACTTGCTACTGAGGTAAGAAAGTCAGCCTCTTCCAATTCGAGTAAGATTGTTCCTTTTGTGAAAAAGGCGCCGTCTTCAAATTGAGGGTGTATTTTCACGATTCTTCCGGGTACCTGAGAGGTTAAATTGACTTCATTGTGAGCATTAATGATTCCATTGGATTCGATGGATGATGTGTAATTTTCGACATGCAGCTCAATGACTTTGGTTTTAGGAGCTTTGCGAATTCCGGGTGGTTTTTTTGGTTTGGTGGTTGGTTGTTTTATTTGACTGTATATGAGATATCCAAGACCAAGTATGATGACGGGAATAATAATAAATCGTAATGATTGCATTATTATATCCTCATTATCCGAGTGGGACTGGTTGTGATTAGTTGAGCTCAAATTAATTGTTGTTAGTTAAGCTGTTTGTTCTTTTATAAAGTCCTCTTTATTCGAAAGTTTTAAGAATTAATTTTCCTAGGCTAATCTATTAACTCTTACTGATTCAATAGATGATCAGCAATTCTTTTTGGGTCAAATTCCCCTTTTTGATTTTCGTGAATAAGTACTCGGTATTGCATTTTTAGTTTCTCACCTTTCTTAATTAATGTTTTCACGTATGGCTCACGTCGCTCTTGAGGTTGCTTGGGGAAAGGATTAGCAACAAGAACTCCATAGTCTCTGCTGTGAGCCCAGCTTTCTCTTTTATTCTTATTGCTTGGTATAAGAAGTAGGCCAATTCTTTTTCCATCGTGGATTCCTGAATAATCAATCCATTTAAATGGCTTGCCCCATGTTCCTTTGCCATTTAGATCACCCGTATCATTTAATATTCTTCCATTACCAAACTTAACAGTTAAAGGTTTAGCCATTCTTAAAGCAAGCCCGCTTTCTTCCTGGTCCCCGAAAACAAATTCTCTTTCATCGTTAAAATAGGTAGCTGAAATTTCCAAGAGGATACCCTTTGGATGAGGACTAAAGCTATAAGTACTGTCTTCAATGCAGATCGTTTCTGTTGAATTTTCATTTAAGTAGCGATTCCTTGCTAAAAAAAATGCAGTATTTTCATTTAAAGTGGGGTTCATTTTTAAGAACCCTTCAAATTTCACTTTGGATTTAAGTCTCCAATAATCGTTCCCATCAATCCATCCATAACCTAACCATATTCCAGGATGCATATTGGAGTGATCCTCATTTTTAGGAGCTGGAAAGGGTCGGGTGATTGGAACTCCAGACGGAGATTTAATATTTATTAACCCTCTTCTAGTTAAGATTGGATCATCAATCAAGTAAGTGGCTATTGGTTGCTTTCCTAAATTAATAGTGAGTTTATTGGCATTGTTTCTTTCAAAATTAAAACTTCTAGATTCATTAGACTTCTTGCTATCAGTTTTCCTTTGATCAGATAGATACGCAATGATATGAGCCACTTGTTTGGGATTAAGCAATTCAGCAAAGCTTGCAGGCATTGCGGAGATTGGTAATCCTTTTCGTTCAATTATTTCATCTCTTTGAATGTTGACTGCGATGCCTCCAGTCATGGCAAGTTTAATTGCGCGTCCAGTTTCCTCAAGAACGATACCAGTATGTATAATTCCACTTTTTAGTTTAAACATTTGAGCAGCGAACCCTTCGGTAATGCTCTGGCTTGGATTGAGTATTGCTTCGGCGAGTATTTTAGGATCGGCCCTATCGCCAATATTACTTAAATCTGGAGCATGGTTTTTACCCTTTCCTGATACTTGATGGCATGAAGAACAATTTGCTCCATAAATACTCATGAACAGGTCTTCGCCTTTCCTTGCATCAGCAAACGGCAATGATTCGATCACTGATTTCACAGTGGTTATTTCATTTATTTTGCTTAAAAGCTTTGGTTTAGCAGCAATCAAATAGTTTCCTTTTCGCGTATTAATACCTTCTCTATTAGGGCCAAGTTTTACGATGCCTGCAGGAAAATCTTTTTGAAAGACCTTCATTTCTTTTGGATCATCAGTTTTAATTATAAGGTTTGTTTTTTTCCAGTCACTCCTAGCCCATTCTGGTAATTCTTCAGCTCTTGAATCATCTATTAAAAATAATGTGCTAGGATATTTTAGGTTAAAAGTCAGTTGAAAGTCCTTAGAGTATTCTGCATCAGCACAAGCCGTTTTTATAAAGATATCATTTTTTAGCTGTGCTGGAATTGTTCTGAGTAGATAATTTCTATCAGTATAAATTTTCTTTCCGTTTTCTAGCGTATCTACAGAATAATTATTTTTTGTTGAAGGCTTTAGATTTGAGAAAGGGTTGATAGTAGTAGGGTGAAATTTAGTAGGAGGTAATCCCTCAGTTGTTAATGGTCTCCCTCGACTTTCAAATACTGCTTTGCCTTTTGATCGACGCATCGCAATTTTCCTGATTCTGGGGTCTTGCTCCTCAGTGAAGAAAAGATTTAAGCAGAGTTTTTCAATTAATTTACTAGGCAGGGTGTCCTTTTCTAAGAGTGCCAGAAGAGCAGAGAGTTTTAGACCTGCCGATTTTTCGTTGATTTGATGTTTTAGTTCCTCAACGGTACATAAATCCATTAGGGCTCCCCATACCGAATAGAATACAACTCTATCTTTTTCCTCTTCGGCTAGATTTTTTAAATGAGCAGTAAACTTTGTTTCTTTGCATTGGCGTATTGCGATTACGGCCTCATGTCTTACTCGCGCATTAGAGTCGCTTAAGTATTTATCGAAATCAGGCCTAATTTTTTTGTTGTGTGCCTGTATTCTAATCGACTGGATTTTTTGATTTAGAGTTGTTTCTGGCAAATTAGGATTTGTTTTGATCCTGCCAATTGTCCAAGTTGCCCATGTCTCTAAGGATTTGTTTTGTTTGTTTTTTTCAATAGTCTCTTCAAGAATAGCCAAGGATTGATTGCCTCTTCTGATAAGTTCATCTTGTGCGTTAGTCCTCCATGCAGGTAAATGGCTGCCGAGGTCTTCGAGCAATTCCTTGAATGACCAATCTTGAATATTTTCGGCTCTTTTTTTGAGCTGTTCTTTAATTGGCTTAATTGTTTTTGGCCAAATTCTATAGATGCGTCCTTCATTGGCAAGTGCCCCATTTTCATAATGAGCTCCATATTGTCTACCCCAACTGGATATCCATATCGAT
>JAAZZC010000124.1 GCA_014239335.1 Verrucomicrobiales bacterium | reverse complement strand
CGATGTCGAAACTGCGATAGCCCACGCCTAAAGGATCGAAATACTATGAGAAGACGAGATTTTCTACCGTCGGCGGGTTGTGTTTTGATGTTGCCTGCTTTGGAAAGCTTTGGTCAAGAGGCCAAGGGCGATGATGCTGTTAAGGCGAATCGATTGTTTTGTATGAATATCGGCAATGGCATGTGCTCTGATAACTTCCCGACGTCGACGGGCAAGGACTATCAGAGCTCTTCTACTTTCCAGCCACTGGAAAAATTAAAGAATGATTTCACTCTTTGTACGAATTTAAGGAACTACGGAGATCATGAAAGTACGATGTACGCTTTTGCTGAATATTCTGACCACAGAAATCCCCAGTTGATTAAAGATTCGGTTGACGAAATCGCGGCGTCTCATATTGGCAATGACACGCGTATTAGAAATTTGGTCGTTGAACAGAGGCATTCCTATGGCATTTCCTATAAGGGTGGATTGCCCATTTCCCCAATCACGAATGGCCAAATTCTGTTCGAAACCATATTTGGCAAAGTAGACAACAAAAAGCGTGCAGAATTACTAGCACTTAAAAAATCTATGCTGGATGCTAGTAGAGAGGACGCTAAGAGCATGATGAGTAAAGTTTCTGGGGCAGATCGGGTCAAATTAGATGAGTACTTTTCCAGTTTGCGTGAATCTGAAAAGTCTATCCAAAGATCTGAGCGCTGGTTGAGTCAAAAACATGTAGATGTGCCATTCCCTGAAAATGTAAAGTTCAAAACGGACGGTCTTACTGAGTATCTGCAAAAGATTCTAAAATGCGCCTATTTCAATGAACGTTCAACCTATTTAGATTTACTCTTTCTGGCATTCAAATACGATATCACTCGAGTGGCCAATGTGTATGGTGAATGGAATTGGCTTGGTCATCATACGGATTCCCACGCGGTTAAAAGCGAAGCAGGATTTATTAAGAACATTGAGGCTGACCAGGCCTACATGATGCAGGCGGCACGTTTCTTAGACAAACTCAAATCAACTAAGACAAAAGCTGGTGGAACCTTACTGGATCAGACGGTTTGTTTGATCACCAGCTCCCTGAGTGTTAGTAAAGAAGAAGGCCCTCACGGTAGTAAGAATAACCCTGTGATTATCGCTGGCGGTGGATTTGAGCATGGCAAACACATTAAGTTCAATGGTACGGATAACCGCAACAATATCTACCTCCCAGCTCTGCAGCATCTGGGTTGCGAAATCGAACGTTTTGCCACGA
This sequence comes from Verrucomicrobiales bacterium, assembly GCA_014239335.1. Lineage (GTDB taxonomy): Bacteria > Verrucomicrobiota > Verrucomicrobiia > Verrucomicrobiales > DEV007 > EC70. The sequence goes on along the minus strand of JAAZZC010000124.1, from coordinate 2,950 downwards.
GCAGTGGATCCGCCAAACTCTAAGGAGAGTTAAATGAGACTCTTGTCGCTAACGTTGATGGCGTGGGCTTTGGTCTCCGTTGCGAATGCTGTAGAAAACAATACGGAGTTAGGCCCCAGTAAAACTTTCTTAAAAACTTACTGTGTTAGTTGTCATGGCAATGAAAAAAGTAAGGGCGGTCATAATTTTGAAACCTTTAATAACGACGATTGGAATAATCATGAATTATTAAATGAGATCTTAACGGTTTTAAAAGAAAATGAAATGCCGCCCCGGAAAGCTGATAAGAAACCTTCAACTGAGGAGAGGGCAGTTTATGAGGCGTTCCTGGCCAAACAGTACCTGACAATCAAATCAAAGTTGCCCGGCGTTCTCACGCGTTTAAATAGCGCGGAATATGAGAATACGATCAACGATGCTTTTTTCACCAATTTAGGAGTCAGAAACTACTTACCTGTAGATAATACCAGAGATGGTTTTGACAATGAAGGCGATAAGCTTGTTATGTCACCCTATGCTATGGATAGCTATTTTCGAGTTGCCTCTGGAATAGCCGAGAAGGTCGTGGGAGGTATGCCGGAGGCTTCTGCAACCGTTTATACGTATAAAAATACTAAGGTGCGCAGATTAGGTAGCAAAGGATTTGCGTACTATGAAGATACTAATGACGGTTTGACTACCGAGGGGTTTTATTACAAAGATTATTCTCGTGGAGTTGGATTTGCCTATGATCTGAGGTTGCCAGGCTACTACGATGTGAAGATCAATGGGCATTTCACGTTTTATGATCGTTCCATTAAGTTCCAGGAACGTGATTTCAATTTCAAGGTTGACCTAGGTAAAGAAAATGAATGGTTGAGAATCACAACCAATATAAACCCTAAGATCAGTAAAGAACCACTCAGCACCCATGAGTTTTTGTTAAGCGATACAGCGCGGGTCTATTTGGATTCAGGCGATAATCTTACCCTTTATAGTCACAATTATTTTTATCCGTTGCCTAAGGATCTGAGCAAGCCCACGCGTATACCCCCGCTACCGAAAGATAAGAAGCTATCCGAAGCGCCAAGGGCGAGCTTGCACTTCATCTCGGCTGAAGTTACCGGCCCCTTCTATGAAAGTTGGCCACCAAAAACCGATTTTTACCAAACATACTATGAAGGCCTGAAGGGCAACGACCCGCACGAGAAATATCAGCAATTCATTAGAAAACTGGCCATTAAACTCTTCCGCAGACCTGTGAGTGACGGGGAATTGAAGCGATATTTCGATATCGCAAAAAAGAGATATGAAACTGATGAAAATGTCTTCAATGCCGTGCAAGCGGCCTTGACGTCCATGCTCTGCTCACCAAAGTTTTTGTATAAGTACGAAGGCGATTCTCTAAATCTTGATGATTATGTGATTGCGTCCAGGTTGTCTTACTTTTTGTGGAATTCGCTTCCCGACGACCGTTTGATTAAGCTGGCTTCTGAAGGGAAGTTGAAGGATTCAAGCGTTCGTTCTGCTGAAGCTTTAAGGATGTTGCAAGACCCTAAAGCTCAACGTTTCTCTGCTAATTTCACAGAACAGTGGCTCGAACTTGATAAAGTCGATATCGTCAATCCGCATGATGACATCCTTACGCACACGTTTGGAGACAGGCGCGGCGCAAAAATTTCACAACTGAAACCCTTCTTGATGCAGGAAGGGATTGAGTTTCTTAAGGTGATCTTGAATGAGAATTTAAGTCTTCTGAATTTCATTGATTCTGATTTTGTTGTGATCAATAGACCGTTGAATCAAATTTATGAATTGAAACTTCCTGAAGAAGAGAAATTGCAAAAAGGATCTGATCAAAAAGACCATGACGAAAAGTTACTGCGTCCAAGTGACTTTAGAAAAGTTGTGCTAGATAAAGAGTCCCGTCGTGGTGGCCTTCTAACTCAGGCTGGTGTTTTGATGATGACCACTAATGGCGAATTCACTAACCCTTTCTATCGGGGTGCCTGGGTGGCTAAAAATATCTATGGGCTGAAATTAACACTCCCTGCCAATCTTGAAATAGGAGTTCTAAAAGCCCCCACGGAAACATTCACGATTAAAGACAATATTAATGAGCACCGTAAAGACCCGAACTGTGCCTCCTGCCATAGCAAGATGGACCCCTTTGGTTTGGCCATGGAAAGCTTTGATGTTTTGGGTCGCTATCGCGAGACTTACCAGCAGTTTGTCGTGACCAAAATACCCGAGGAGAAGAAGGAAGGTAAAGTGGTGAAGAAAGAACGCATCACTAGTAAGTTTGTTGACACGACCAAGGTCGAGTCTGACGCTGTTCACCGTGATGGTCGCGCTATCGATGGCATGGAAGGTCTTAAAAGACTGATGCTGGAAGACAAAGATAAAATTGCTAGGAATTTACTTACAAAACTTTCTGAATATGCGATGGGAAGAGAGATGAATTATTCCGATACAGAGATGATTAATCGTCTTTTAGAAGCTTCAAAGAAGAATGATTATAAATTGCGTGATTTGATGGTTAGCATCATTGCTGACGAATCATTCACAAAACGATAATATAATTCCCGCATCAGTTATGGAACAAAGTCAGTTGTTCGGGGACCGTGCGGGGCGACTCGGGGATTAGGCTTACCCGTATTGTTCCCGGTACTTCTTGGGAGTTAACGTCATTCGCTTGCGGAATTGCGAGGTGAAGGCACTCTGGTCGCAGAATCCGAGTTCATAAGCTATGTCGGAGAGGGGGCGATCGGTTTTCCTAAGCTCTTCGCAAGCTCGCTCGATGCGGGAGCGTATCATGAATTGCTGCGGAGTCAGGCCCGTTGCCTCCTTGAACCTGCGGTTGAGTTGGCGGTGAGACATCCCGTTTGCCCTCGCGAGGCGCCTGATGCTCGGAGCGTTGACATCCTCCGCCCGCAACTGATCTATGACGGACTCCATTTTATCGTCCCGG
>JAAZZC010000121.1 GCA_014239335.1 Verrucomicrobiales bacterium | reverse complement strand
GCCAGATGCATTGATCAAGGCAATTAGGGATACAGGGACAGCTTCTTTACTGTTGCGTGTCCGACAGTTGGATGCTGATGCGATTAGAGAAGCTTCAAAGAAAATTGCCTCAAAAAAAGTTCCAATGCCTGAGCGCATAAATTATGTCAGAGCCTTTGGAGAAATCAGTGACCAATCTGTACTTGAGCCGCTCCTCGGAATTATTTCTGGTCCGGTAGCACCTGTAATTCGTAGAGCCGCAATCAATGCATGTCAGAGATTCACTGATGAAATTGTTGGGAAAACTATAATCACTTCCTACCCCCTAATGGTAGCTAAGACCAGGCTAACTGCTCAGAGAGTCCTTTCCTCGAGAAAAAATTGGAGCATGGAGTGGATGAAGGCTGTGCAGGAGGAAAAAATCGAAACGGCTAACACTAGCGAAGAGGCCATTGCGGGTTTGCTACGACATCAGGATAAGAGTCTCAAGGAATTAGTTGAAAAATATTTTGGAAATCAAACGGTTCAAACAAAGCCAACACCGGCAATGATAGAGAAAATTCGATCCGTCATTGAGTCCGGAACAGGTAACCCTTACCGCGGTAGAGGGATCTATAAAGAAAGATGCGCGTCCTGCCATGTTCTTTTTCATGACGGAGGCAAAGTGGGCCCCGACCTCACCAGTTATCAGAGGGACGACCTTGATACTATGCTAAGAAGCATCGTTGATCCGAATGCTGAAATAAGAGAAGGCTACGAGTCTGTGTTCATTGAGACAAAGGATGGACTCCATGTGAGTGGATTTCTCACAGACAAGGGAATCTCCACTATTACCGTACGCAGTTTCGATGGGTTGGATAAAACTTTCCAAAAAACCCAGATCAAATCCATGAACCCACTCGGCAGAAGTCTAATGCCGGTGAGTTTGCTCAATGGTTTGAGTGATCCTCAGTTAAGAGATTTCTTTGCTTACCTGCGATCATCTCAACCATTTACCGTCGATTAAGAGTACTTACCAAAAAAATGAGCCCTCATCTTCGAGGGCTCATCAATTTAATTTGAAATATTAGAAGTTAATTTGTTCTATGCCTGTGATTTAGGCTCATCAGAATCAGCCGGTGGCGCTGGATCACTTGGCGGCGCTGGATCACTTGGCGGCGCTGGATCACTTGGCGGCGCTGGATCATCAGAACCTAAAGAATCAGGTCCAAATCTATTGGATCCGGAAGTGCCTTTAGTGCAAGCCCATACAAGTAATAATAGGCCTCCTATAACAGTAAATAAAAGGAAAAACCAGGCTCCAGATTTATCAAGGTCGTGCATTCTCCTCCAAAAAATTGATAAGCTTGGAATAAGAATTGACAAGTTGAAGAGACCTTCCACGAGGCCAGTCCCGCCAGTAAGTTCTCCAGTCATAGGCGAGATCGTTTGCGATATCATATAGATACCTATGAAGCCATCCACAATTCCAGCGACAATACCGGCAATGATACTAAATAAGGTAAAATACCAATATTCGGACCGACTAGCTCGACCACTAAAGTTAAAATAATTTGAAAACCCCGATTTGATTGATTCTGTAAAACCCATAACTCCCTATATATCAGATAAATAGAACTCTAGCAAATATTAAATATAATGTATTCTATATATTTTCTTGTCCAATTCAACAATCATCAGCTCTACTAAATAACATTTTGGTGTAGAAACTAAGAAGCCATCAATGGCAATTAAGCTTCAAGTCTGGAGCGAATTAAAAGCATGGGAAAATTCATTTTATAGGTTCAAGAAATTCTTTGAAAGAAAGCTCATCTCAGATGTATGTTTCTATTTCATGCAGATCTTCTGCTACCCGCTACGACAAGGTATTCTGATCCTGCTTGGCCTAATGTCATCGGCCTTGCATGCTCAGATACAAATTCCTTCACTCGATAACGGCACACTCAGCCCAAAGATAAAAGGTAGAATTCTGATAGAAGAATTAAACTGTGCCTCGTGTCATCAGGAACCCGCAATGATGATCTCATCCAAGAAATCCCCAAGACTTTCGGCAGTAGGCAAACGGCTAAATCCGAACCATATTCGAGACTTTTTATTATCTCCCCAAAAAGTCAAACCGGGGACCCTAATGCCCGATATGCTCGGATCCTTCAGCATAAAGGAGAAAGAGCAAATGGCTAATGCCATTACTCACTATTTGATTTCCCTAAATAAACAAGATCCTTTCAAGATTACAGTTCCTGACTCCGTCGCAGCAGAGCAGGGCGAAGAGATTTTTCATAAGGTTGGCTGTGTCGCTTGCCACTCTCCAAGAGATGCAAACGGCAAAGAAATAATGGAAGTAAAATCTGTTCCTCTCGGACCTCTTGAAAATAAATACTCTCACAAAGGACTCACTGAATTTCTGAGACGACCGCACTCATCAAGACCATCCGGAAGAATGCCGGACATGCGATTACCTCAACAAGACATTGAAAAGATTTCGCATTATCTTCTTCGCAAAATAAAATTTCCTGGAACCCTTGCTTACATGACCTGGCGTGGAAAGGTTTGGGAAGGATTGGACGGAGATGTCCAGAAAGAGACTGCGGGTCAGACCAGCAATTTTAACCTTGAGTCCATTGGAAAAATAAATCACCAGACAGCAATCAAGTACTCAGGATTCTTAAAAGTCACAGAATCTGGAACCTACACATTTCACCTAGAACTAAATGGTGGAAACCTTTCACTAGATGGCAAAAAGCTATTTTCAGAGAGCCCAAGTAATCGCAGAGGTACTAAAAAGTTTAAGATTTCAACAAAACTTGATGCAGGGCCTGCAGAACTCGAGCTCGTCTATTACCATACGGGGAGGGCACCCAAGTTTATTTTCGAAATAGAAGGGCCAGGATTAAAGAAAGGGCCAATTCCTTCAAAAATGTTAACGGTCTACGATCACCCCATCAAAGTCACTGAGGCCCTTG
>JAAZZC010000126.1 GCA_014239335.1 Verrucomicrobiales bacterium | reverse complement strand
AGGTCCAGAGCCCATTCTCTGGTCAGTGCATTGATCCCACCTTTTGAAGCCGCATATCCAGAAGTTCCACCCTGTCCTGTGACTGCGACCTTGGATCCTACATTAATTATATTTCCCTTGGTTGATTTTAGGTCGTTAAGAAAGTGATGAAGAAGAGCAAATGGATGAATTAGATTTTTTTCAAGTGACTGAATGAATGTTGAAGGACCATCTTCTATTGATGCTCCGTCATTGGCTCCAGCATTATTTATTAGGATGTCAATTGGGCCAATATCGGCACTGATTTTATTAGCCGTTACTTGAATTTCATCAAGATCAGTCAATTCAATATGATAAGAATAGCCAGTTCCAATTTCTGAAATCAGGGCTTCAGCTTCTTGTGGATTTCGACCCAGAATAATTGGGATGGCACCTTCTTTTGCGAAAGATTCAACAATTGCCGCTCCTATCCCCTTAGCTCCGCCCGTAATAATAACTTTTTTATCTTTTAACTGCAGGTCCATATCACTCTTAGTTGCTGTAGGCTACAACGCTTTGTCTTGAAGAGCCTAGCCCGTCGATGCCAAGCTCGACGACGTCCCCAGGCTTGAGGTACCTTTCTGGGCTCATCCACATGCCGACGCCCGCTGGAGTTCCTGTGGATATGACGTCTCCAGGCAAGAGGGACATGAAATTGCTCAAGTAACTGACCACATGAGGCACATTAAATATGAGGTTTGATGTATTGCCATCCTGCATTTTTTCACCATTGACGGTTAACCACATTGCTAGATTATCTGTATTGGGAATTTCATCCTTAGTAACCATGAAAGGGCCCAACGGAGCGAAAGTGTCGGAGCTTTTCCCTTTTGTCCATTGCCCGCCTCTGTCTTTCTGAAAGGAACGTTCACTGACATCATTATGTAGAACATAGCCAGCGATATAATTTTCAGCCTCGGATTCGCTGACATACGAAGCACGATTACCGATAACAATAGCAAGTTCTACTTCCCAATCTGTTTGCTCACTTCCTTTTGGAATGACTATATTATCGAAGGGGCCGTTCAGGGCCGAAGTCGCCTTACTGAATATGACTGGTTCTTTCGGTGTTTCTGCGCCTGTTTCTGCAGCATGATCACTAAAATTAAGCCCGATGCATATCATTTTGCTTGGTCTTGCAATGGGTGATCCGATCCGATGATCTGCGCTGATCGTTTCCGCATCATTAGCGTTAGCTGATGCCCATTCTTGAAGTTTCTCTAGTCCATCAGAAGCAAAGAATTCCTCGTTATAATCATTCACAACAGAGGACGTGTCTACTAGACGGCCATCATCTAATTGGAGTCCTGGGATTTCACTTCCTGGTTCGCCAAAGCGTATCAATTTCATTTATTTTTATTTGTTATTTTTATTTTAATAAAGTGAATCCACCATCAATATCAAAGGCTGAACCGGTGACAAAGGAAGCTTCGTCTGAGCAAATGTATGTAGCTAGTGATGCTATTTCTGAGGGTTTTGCCATGCGACCAATGGGCTGAGTGGCTTCGAGTTGGGCGAACATCTCTTTCTCTTTTCCCGGATAGTTTTCCTTAAGGTAATTATCAACAAATGGAGTGTGGACTCTGGCCGGGCAGAGACAATTACAGCGGATCCCTTTTTCAACAAAATCACGAGCCACTGAAAGAGTCATGGTATAAACGGCACCTTTGCTGGTTGAGTATGCAAAACGGTCGGGGATACCAAGATTGGATGCGACCGAAGCTAAATTAAGTATAGAGCCACCCCCGTTCTTGATCATTGATGGAATTATTGCGCGGATACAAAGGTAAGGCCCCCTTACATTAACGCGCATGATTCGATCAAATTCATCGGGATTAGTGTTCATTGCATTGCCGATATGAGCTATCCCTGCATTATTCACAAGTATGTCAGGGGGAGATCCCTTCTCTGCGATTTTTTTAAAAACAGTTTCGACGGAATTAGAATCTGAAATATCGCATTGAAAGCATTTCCCGTTAATGGAATTAGCAACTTTTTTTGCGGGTTCCTCATCGATATCCAAAATAAGGACCTCAGCTCCTTCCGAAGCAAATCTTTTACTAATGGCTTCACCGATGCCAGAACCTCCACCAGTGATAATGGCAATTTTTCCTTCGAGGCGCTTTGACATGATTGCAGGATTAATAATTAACTAGGGAACAACTATTTACTTTCCATCATTTTATTAAAGTCTCCGTCTTCACAACATTTAACGAATCCCTCAGTGAATGATTTTAGTGCATTCCAGACCTTGCGTATTCGTATTGATTCATTTTCAGCAATGGCGTTATCTTGTGCGGCCTCACTGATTTCTGAAAGTAGAGCAGAGAATTGAGAAACTATTTCATTTGTTGCGGGCATCACATCGTAATCACTTTCTTCTGTGCTGTCGGGGTTTCGAACAAAATAACCGCCAGCCTGTTCACAGATCCAATCAATCATTTGGGGATCATTCGCAGCTTTCATGAGATTAATCATGCGGTCCAGTGGGTTCTTGCTACCACTTCCAGAGGCTTCTGGTGGTTGGCTCCATTTGTAGAGTAAAGATGTTGAGACTCCTACATCAGATGCGACTTTTTTAATTCCTCTTTTTTGACAGGATTCTTTTATTATTTCGTGGGATTTCATTTATGCTAACTGAGCATTATTAATTCATTTTATAAACATTTATTTTTTGATAAGCGAACACTTTAAATGAACACCATGATAACCGCACTGCTAAGCAGCAGAGCTCCGGCAAAGCGCTTGGCCATTATTCGGTTCCCTTGCAGTTCTGCTTCATTGTTGCCTAATGCCTTACCTAGGAACCAAATAATTAAGACGCCCCATAATGCTCTCGTAGAATAAATAATATTCATTGGAGTAGCTTGACCAAAAAATGCCAATGACAGATTGAGGATCATTCCCTGGAGGCCTATGGCGATTCCTCCTAGCACAGCAAATTTTAGAGCAACCTTCGGGCAAGTTTTTAGTGGTCCTGAGAAGAAAGGTATGAAAAAAAGTGAGCAACAAGCTACCACTGAAACCATGACTACTATAAAGGGAATGGGGCCAAATTCTTGACTCCTATATCCCGCTAAGGTGTCACTGCCACCGAAGCAAGCGCAAGCAATGAGTGACCAGAAAACAGTTCGACCATTTTCCTTGAAACTTTTTAAGGTGGCTCCTCCTAAGAGAAAAATAGCTGCAGCGGCTAATATTGAACCGGCCCATATTAGGGGTGGGACTTCTTCGGGTCTGATCGCATAAGAGAAAAGCGCTACGAAGATTACTTTTACCCCCATTAGTGGGGCTTGAACTGATACGTCACCAGAACGGATTGCCAGAAATGTAAAGACCTGCCCACCGAAGAAACACATTCCTGCTATTAGCGCCCAGCTAATGTGTTCCCATTCAGGTGACTTATCATTGAAAGGAAGCGCACATAAGAAGACACCAAAGAGTGCCATATTTGAAATGAATGCTGATCTTAAGATGCCACATCCTTCGTTGAGTGACCTCTTAAGAAAAAGGCTGGCAAATGGGTAAATTATTGCACTAACTAATGGAAGAAGGAATAGCATTATGGTGCTGACAAGTTACTTGTCAGCTATTCATCATTATTGACGTTCGAGAATTTCAACTTCATATCCATCAGGATCTGTCACGAAGGCCATTTTTGCTTCATCGTCTAAGAATTTCTCTCGCCATTCCTCTGGCCAAATTTCGATGCCCTGATTCTCTAGCCTGTCACAATATTCAACAATGTCTTCAACTCCTACGCAGGTATGCATCAGATCTTCTGGAAAATTCACTTCAAAGTCAGGAGAATAGCAGAGCTCGAGAAAGTGTTCGCTCGCATCAAGTTCAAGGAAGGCAAGTTGGTTTCCGGCTGGGGATTTGTCATTCTTCTTTGTGAGCTTGAAGCCCATCTTTTCATAGAACTCTATGGAATGGTCAAGGTTGCTGACTCTTATGCGGGTGTGTAGGAATTTGATAGGCATACTGTGTAGAATTAGGTTTTGATAATGTTTCTGATTTTAAGGGGTATTGTGAGTGTATTAAACTTTATTACTTTCTTACCAGTTCCTGGGGTCAGTGTTTGTTATTTCGGATTTAGGGCTTTCTCCGTTTTTGTCTGACGCGGTGATGCAGTATTCATAAATGACTATACCTTTCATATCGGAACTGGCTCCTGCCTTGTATCCTGGTCTTGAGAATTTAGCGGTCGCTTTTTTTGCATTTTTGTCTACGAATCCTTGAGATCGTCCCGAATAAATTGCCGCCCAATTCTGGTTTCCTTT
>JAAZZC010000162.1 GCA_014239335.1 Verrucomicrobiales bacterium | reverse complement strand
TGGCCTATGGTGAAAAGTGGGGCAGACACTGGCTGGATGTGGTCCGATACGCTGACACTGCCGGAGAGAATAGCGATCATCCGATTGAGGATGCCTGGCGATATAGAAATTGGGTCATCCAAGCTTTCAATAATAACAAGCCTTATGACCAGTTTGTGCGAGAGCAACTCGCGGGCGATATTCTTGCCAAAGAAAAAAAAGGAAGGGAATTTGTTGATAATATTACAGCGACAGGATACTTGGCTATCGCGAGAAGGTTCGGGCACGATATTGATAAGAGGATGTATCTGACTTATGAGGACGCCATTGATAACCTTGGGAAAACTTTCCTTGGCCTTTCCATTGCTTGTGCAAGGTGCCACGATCATAAACATGACCCTATAACTACTCAAGACTATTACGCTCTGTATGGTGTCCTTGCTAGTTCGCGACTTCCTTTTCCGGGATGCGAACCGAAACAGCAACCTAGAGACCTCGTACCGCTCATTACTGATCAAGTAATCAAAGAAAATGAGACATGGGAAAAAGAACTCAAAAAACTTGATAATGATCTCATTGCAAAACCAAAAGAAGAACTCAAAAAGATTGCAACCAAAAGTCACCGGATCCTTTCCCGCGGTCATTTGCCTGTGGGAAAATCAATTGATCTTACAAATGAGCCAATAAAAATTGGTATCAGCAAGGGTGAAGCTATACAGATTTCTATTGCCCCAAATGCAAATCACGGTGCCGATACCACATTGGTTGAACTAAAGATCACACACGAATCGGATTCAGGGACATTGCAATGGTCAACGAAGGACCTTTTAGATAAGCTGACAGATTCTAATCCACTTAAATCCAAAGGTGCAATTTGGTGCTTTCTTGACATTGGTTCAGAGGGACCTCGTTTTCTTAAAGAAAAAACAGAAGCAATCGATGGACAACCTACATTAAAAAAATGGTCACCCGGCAATCTTCCGTCCGTTGCAGTGAATACAGGAGAGGAACTAGTCAAAGTTTGGACAGAAATCCCGCCGAGAAGTTTTTTTGTTCATCCCGACAAAGAAAGCCCAGTAGCAGTGACTTGGATTAGTCCTGTATCAGGCCAGATCAATATCAAATTAAAAGTGAGTGACGGGCACGCTTTCGGCGATGGTGTCATTTGGCAACTCGAGCACTTTGCCAGTAAAAAAATGCAGACCGCCTATGAGAAGCTAGCAATCGATAAACTCGGCTTAGCAAAAATTGAAAAGCATAAGAATAAACGCCCCGTGGTGGAAAAAGCCTACGCGTATGCAATGGCAGAAGGAGTACCAAAGGATTATCCGATTCATAACAGAGGTGATAGCAAGGATCTTGGCCCCATTGTTAAACGACGCTTTCTTTCCGCCTTAGGAGGAGAGGTGCTAGGAGATGACGTTTCGAGTGGAAGGTTAGATCTTGCTAATCTGATCGTGGATCCAAATAATCCCCTTACTGCACGTGTCATGGTGAACCGGATATGGGCTTGGCACTTTGGTCAAGGTATCGTTAAGACACCAAATGACTTTGGAACTCATGGTAGCACCCCAACTCATCCAAAACTATTGGATTATCTCGCATCAGAATTTATCCAGAATGGTTGGAGCATTAAGCATATGAATCGCATGATCATGAGCAGTGCGACTTATCAACAATCCGCTCGTTCGGGCCCGGGACCGAAAAAATATGCCGGGTTTGAAAGGCGACGACTCAGCGCTGAAGAGATTCGAGATACCATCCTTCATGTTTCGGGTATATTGGACATGTCACCTGGAGAAGGGCACCCGTTTCCACCACGCGATAAATGGAATTTTACTCAACACAATCCATTCGCGGATGAATATGCCAGCAGCAAACGTAGTATTTACCTGATGCGAAAAAGAAATCAGATCTCAACATTTTTTAATCTCTTTGATGGTCCAGATCCCAATGCTAGCACCGCCGGAAGATCTCAGACTACGGTTCCTAGTCAGGCGCTTTATTTTATGAATGACCCATTCTTTCATGATTGCGCTAAACAATTTGCCTCGAACATACGATCAATCAGTCCTGATCAAAGATTAGAAAGAGCTTGCCAAAAACTCTTTTCAAGACCAGCAACTCAGACCGATCATGAAGACTTTAAAGCATTTGCAGATGTAATGGCACCAACTCTATCAAATGACCCTGAAGAACTAGACACTGAAATCTGGAAATCTTATGCCAGGATTCTAATGTCCAGTAATGAGTTCCTTTACTTGGACTGAGACATGATTGCTCAACTACCAGATCGTCGATCCTTTCTCCGTTCCTTCGTGGCAGGATCCAGCATGATGCCTGCTTTATTGCGCAGTATGAATGCGGTTCCAAACAGCATTGATCCTTTGTCCGTAAAGAATCCTCACTTCCCTGCAAAGGCAAAGAATGTGATTTTTTTGTTTATGACCGGTGGAGTTTCCCATGTTGATACTTTTGATCCAAAACCAAAGCTCAAGACTGACGTGGGTAAGGAAATCAAGCTCAATCATCCTGAAATAGAAAACCGTGCAGGCTATGAAAAAATATATCTGAAAGCCCCTCAATGGGAATTCTCTGCTCACGGGCAATGTGGAACCGAAGTCAGTACATTGTTCCCGCACGTGGCTCAATGCGTTGATGACATATCACTGATTCGTTCAATGCATACGGATCACTCCAATCACTACAATGCGACATTAGGAATGCATACTGGATCCTTCGCATTTGCCAGACCCAGCCTCGGGTCATGGGTCAGTTATGGACTGGGCACTGAAAACCAAAATCTACCCTCGTTCATTACCATTGCTCCAAAGCAGACCTATGCGGGCACACAGGTATATGCGAGTGATTTTTTACCTGGAGCCCATCAAGGCACTTTTCTTAGACCCAGTAAAGATCCTTTCAAAAATATTAGTTCTAGGGTCCCAGTCTCCCGTCAAGAACTTGAGTTGGCAGCGCTTCAAAGATTAAACGAGCGTCATCTAATTGCCCGTTCCGGTGATGCTGAGGCAGAAGCCAGAATAAAAAGTTTTGAAACAGCATTTGGCATGCAAATGGAAGTGCCTGAACTTTTCGATTTCTCAAAGGAATCGGACGCTACTCACAATCTTTATGGGCTCAAAAAAGGGTCAACTGAAGGTTTTGGGTGGCAATGTCTAGCAGCACGCCGTCTCGTCGAGCGGGGTGTTCGTTTTGTGGAGTTAATTGATACCGGCTCTTCAGGTAACTGGGACTCTCACGGCAACATGATGGACCATGAAAAACTCGCTAAGAACGTTGATCAACCAATCGCTGGACTCCTTAAAGACCTCAAGTCCCGTGGAATGCTTGAAGATACATTAGTAGTTTGGACTACCGAATTTGGCAGGACCCCCTTTAACAACAAGGCCGATGCTCCTGGCAGGGAACATCATAACTGGGCATTTAGTTCGTGGATGGCCGGCGCGGGAATTAAGCCAGGAACAGTTCACGGATCGACAGATCAATATGGTATTCGCCCGGACAAGGATCCGGTACATGTCCATGACTTTCATGCCACAATACTTCACCTTCTCGGATTAGATCATGAAAAACTCACTTACCGGCATGATGGGAGAGATTACCGACTCACCGACGTCTACGGAAAGATCGTCGATGATATTATTGCTTAAATAATACTTCTTAAGCCGTTTTATTTATCTTTATTCTTACTCTTGCCTAGTCGAGCCCCGTATTCATTGGTTGGGTCACGATACATCGAGTGAAGATGATTGTGAGGGTCTCCGCCTAGGTCCTGCCCTGCATATTCGATAATTATACTGGGGCCCTGAATCCGATAGGAAAAATCTCCCTTTTCAACAGAAGGTCCCCACCAAGAAAATGACATTTTATCGATCTCAGAAGTAAGCTCCTCTATACGATGTTTATGATAAGGCTCCGGCAAATCACCAGCATAGACCCGGATAACATCAAGCAGAGCCTCACGCTGAGCCTTATTAAAATCCTTACATGAAACGCCGATAGATTTTGGAACAAATCCATCTTTGCCCGCAGCAGCTATTAGATTTGCTCGTTTCTTTCCAATAATGGCACTATTTTTTTGTGCATCGTTAAGGCTCTTGTAAAGCTTTAGGCCTAATGGAGCCTCATCTAACATAGGAACAACCATATTCTTACCAAGCTGAAACTCACGAGGCTGAGTTCCAATAAATGTGGGCGACATAGACATACGGTCACCATGGAATGCGAGATTAATTGCAATATGATGCCCATCAAATTGTAACCCCCAAGGCTTATTTGGAGAAGGCTTACCAAAAATTGCTACCCAGTAGTCTTCTGCCCCAAATCCTGGACGGCGCTTACCGTTACGAAGGAGTCGATCATCGGCTAAAGGTATATTTATTGCCTTTTTATAACCTTGTTCACTTAAAACTGTACTTAACAAATCAAGGGCAGCTTTTATTTGTGATTCATTCAAGTCACCTAACCTTACGCCACCTTGAGGGCCACGTGGTGGGACATTAGTCCACTTTGCTTTTTCTGAGCTGTCAAAAGGTAAGGCTGCTTGCGCTCTTAATTCTTTATTCAAAGATGTTAAAAAGGTATTGGCACTCTTAGCAAAAGATTCAGGTGTCCTCTCTGAGGCACTGTTTGGATTATAATTGGATAGAACTTTACTGGGCAGAGAAGGATAATTGCCAACCGGTGCCGCTGATAATAATGAAGCGGTAAGTAGTATTGAACAAAAAACAAGAGGGGTAATTTTCATCTTGTTGGGATCATGCCTTGCTCATCAGAAATGTAAACTCCAAAGATTAGGGCCTGTTCTTCTTAAGCAAAATTGTGTAAATGGCCTTAAAGATAATTAATGCTCTATGAATGTAGAAGCTCCCTGATTGGAGAGCCAAATGGTAATATGGGCTGAGGCCTACCGCCATGATCTAAGAAGGTCTGACCCTGATCAATGCCCATGTGAAGAAGGATGCTCGCCCAAACATCATTAGGTGTCATGGCCCTGGATATAGGATGCTCCCCCTTATCGTTTGTTTCACCAATGACTTGGCCGGTTCGCATTCCTCCTCCACTTACCAGCATGGACATTGCCCCGGGCCAGTGCCCTCGGCCAGGCTGTTTCACTTTAGTGTGCGTTCCTGAATTGGTTTCAATTTTGGGAGTTCTTCCAAATTCACCGGTCACTACAAGCATTACCCGGCGGTCAAGGCCCCGGTCATATAGATCCTCAATCATTGCTGTGATTACCTTATCATATATAGGCAACCTGATCTTGGCTTCATCAAATAGATGGCAGTTAACAGCATGTGAATCCCAGTTATAAGTCCCATATTTGGGCATCTTGATACCCGAAACGTAGGGGTTCTCCATCACTATAGTGACGAACCGGGCACCAGCTTCAACGAGCCGCCTTGCCAAGATTGCTCTCTGCCCCCATGCATGCCGGCCGAAACGGTCTCGGATCGAATCACTTTCGAGAGAAAGATCAAAGGCATTACGAAAAGCTTTGGAAAAAAGCATATCCATTGCCTGCTTATTGAAATTATCCATTGATCCAAGAGCCTGGTTCGCATCAATGTCCCGTCTCAAATTATCGACCCCCTTAAGTAAGCTGACCCTGTCCTGTAACCGGTCCGCCATTACTTCATTCATTGAAAGGTTTTCAATCTTAAAGTCCTTCTCGTTCGGATCACCGTTAACAATGAATGGAGTATTGTGGTTTCCCATCCAAGCCGCTCCAAGCGCAAATGTATCTATCTTGTGCCTTCCCTTTTTAATTAAGCCAATGTTCGTTGGGAGCCCGCCTTTGGCTGATCCTTTTTCACGAAGTGCCGCTTCAATGAATGAGGTCATTGCAGGTGAATCATTGAGTGTTCCAGTTGGCTCCTTGGGTCGCCTAGCCGTCATGAACCGCTTATGGCCTCCGCCATGATCTGAAAAGGTGTGATGAACTGATCGAATAATATTATAACGGTCCGCACACTTTGCGTGCAGCGGCATTAATTCACAGACCTGAAGGTCTGGATTATTGGTTCGGATCGGAGAAAAGATGCCACGGTACTCGGCCGGTGCATCAGGCTTCATGTCATACATTTCCATGTGCGGAGGCCCTCCAGGCAACCACACAAAAATAACAGCCGGGTCCTCTTTCTCATTACTTTTGGTAGCCTTTGCCAAATCACCTAAACCCAAACCACACAAAGAATAAGCGCCAAGCTCAAGGAATGACCGGCGAGTAGGGCCCGGACAACGTGAAGCAAAAAGTGACATAACGGAACTTAGTTCAAATATAAGATCCTATAAGCTTGATATTTGTCAATTTATAGGCTTTTTATGCGCACATTACGGAACTTAACAGGATCACTGTGACCTGCAAAACCGATGAATCCGGAACTACGCTTCACTCCCTTTGGGACCCGCTTCACCTTGCTCAGATCGATCTTACTGATGTCCTGATCTAGTATTGTCTTTCCATTCAGAATGACCTGGATGTGGCTTCCTTTGAAAATGATTTCCTGTTTGTTCCATTCCCCGACAGGAAGTAGTGCCCCGCGCTTTGCCGGAACCAATCCATACACAGAACCATGAAACTGATACGGCTGTAATTTTTCGTACTTCTTGGCGGTATTATCAAGGACCTGAATTTCGTAAGCTTCCCAAGCAGGGTCACCCTTTCCAGGAGAACGGACCGCGATGCCGTTGTTTCCACCTGGTGGCAGTTGAAATTCAAACCTAAAGGCAAAGTCACCGTATTCGTCCTTTGCGTAAAGTGTTCCTCCCTTTCCTTTCTTACACATGATAGCTCCGTCAACGACCTCATAATTATTAACTGCTCCTTGCCAACCTGTAAGATCCTTACCATTAAAAAGGGTCTGGAAACCTTCTTCTCCGCCTGATGTAATTTCTTTAATGAATACATTCTTCCAACGGATTTCTCCACCATGAGTCTGTAATTGGATTGGCCCCTTTTCGAAAATAGGAATCTTACGATCAAAATAGTTTTCCATCACTACGTTATTAACAACTTTTTCCCCATTCAGATAAATAGTAACGCGCTCCCCGACCATGATGATACGGAACTTATTCCACTCTCCGAGCGGCTTATCCATTAGCTTGGATGGGTCCTTTCCGGGAGCACCTTTACTGTTATTCCATAAGCCCCCGGATCCCTTATCAGCACCAATGTTCCATTTGCCCCCGGCCTTAGTTGTGTCCCAAATCTGCACCTGAGGCACACCGCGCAGATAGATCCCGCTATCGGCTTTCGCAACGGTCTTGTATTCTAGCAAAAGCTCGAAATCTCCATAATCCTTAAGAGTCGTCAAATAAAGTCCCTTCCCATCATTAACCAACTCGCCATTCTCAACGCTCCAGTGAGCATTGATATCTTTCAGTGTATTTTCTTGATGCGCTTTGAGTTCCTCGGGGGACATCTTCCATAATGTTCTAGGATCCTTGGTTCCATGGCCGAACCAACCTTCAAGATCTTTACCGTTAAATAAGGCCTTGAACCCTTCAGGAGGTACGTTCTGTGCAATAGAAAGTTGAGATAACGAAATTAGGCAAATGGCAGTTGATAAAAATAAATAGCGCATGGGTAATCTTAATATTTGTTCTTTGAACGAAAATGCACGGTTCGGGCCCAAGAGACAAGAGTATTTAATACCCTTCAAAGCGCTGTTGTGTTGTTTGAATGTATTTGTTAGCATTTTGGGCATGACTTTTTCTGCTTTGCCTTTATTAGCGTTCATTTCTTTTCTTTTTTTAGCTGCTGCCTCCAGTCCTGCTCAAGAAAAGATGCACTGGTTCAAGGGGAATACCCACACGCATTCATTATGGAGTGATGGAAATGATTTTCCGGAAATGATTGCTAAATTTTATAAGGATAATAGTTACCATTTCTTGGTCCTATCCGATCATAACATACTGAGCAGAGGTGAAAAATGGATGAATGTTGGTGCAATTGAAAAGAGAAGAAGAACGCTCGGTGTCGCAACATTAAAAAAATATATAAGTACCTTTGGTAAGGACTGGGTCGAACTACGTGGAGAAGATAAAAAACAAGAAGTTAGGCTTAAGACTCTGAAAGAAATCCGTCCCAAATTTGAAAGGGGGGGAGACTTTATTTTTATCGAAGGAGAGGAAATCACCAATAGTTTTGGTGGATCTCCAGTCCATACAAACGGCATGAATCTCAAAGAGCTCATCGTTCCAAAGAAAGGAACTTCACTCCGTGACACGATGCGAAACAATATCATTGCGGTGAGGGAACAATCCCTGCGTTATAAAAAACCGATGCTTTCTCACTTAAATCATCCAAACTTTGGATGGTCAATTACTGCTGAAGATCTTGCTCATGTCTTAGAAGAAAAATTCTTCGAAGTATACAATGGTCATCCGGGGATCAATCATCTTGGAGACGCAAAGAGGCCCGGGGATGAAAAGATATGGGACATTGCAAATACCATCCGCCTAGCAACGCTAAAGTCCGATCCACTCTATGGAATTTCCTCTGACGATTCGCACTACTATCATGGAGGAGATGTAAAGCCCGGGAGGGGCTGGGTCATGGTTCAGTCCTCATCTCTCGAAGAGGATTCTATCGTAAGATCAATGGACTCTGGAAATTTTTATGGTTCGAGCGGAGTACATTTCAAAAATCTCCTGAGGGACCAGACAAAGGGAACCCTCGAATTTGAAATTGAAGCGAATGCTGGTGCCGAATATGTGACGAAGATCATTGGGACCCGTAAAGGGAATGAAAAGAAACCGGATCTTGTCGGAGAAACCCTAGCGACTATTAAAGGAACTAAGGTAAATTATAAACTCATGGATAATGAGTGGTATTTCCGGGCCACTGTCACTTCCAGTAAGGACCATCCTCGTCCATCTTTCAATGGACAAAAGGAACAGGCATGGACTCAGCCGGTCTGGGATTCCTCAGCTATCAGAAAAAAGTGATTTTATTGGGTTTCTTTTTCCCTAGCAAAATACCATTTTCATCAAAATTAAGTGGAAATTCACAGTTTTTTCTTGAATAGAAAAGTCTTTTCGAGAGACTGGATTTTATGAAGAGAAGAAATTTCCTTAAAACCTCAGCAGCCAGTGCATTGGCTGCGCCAACTATAGTCCCTTCCTCGGTCTTTGGAGCCAACGCTCCAAGTAATCGTATTACCCTCGGCCTCATTGGTTGTGGCGGTCAAGGCACAGGTAACTTGCGAAACCTGATGAATAAGACTGGCACTCAAGCCATCGCTGTTTGTGACCCTGACAAGAATAACATGAACCGAGCCAAGGATCATGTGAATAAACAATACGCAAAGCAGACAGAGAGTGGTGAGTACAAAGGATGTGAAACATTTTCAGATTATCGTGACCTTTCTGCAATGAAGGAGCTCGATGCGGTCATTGTTGGTACTCCGGACCACTGGCATGCACTGGCTTGCCTTGAATTGCTTAGAAACAAGAAAGATGTCTATTGTGAAAAACCAATCACTCACCTCTTTGCTGAGGGTCAGGCCGTTTATAAAGAAGCTGCAAAACAAAAAGCCATATTTCAGGTAGGCTCACAGCAACGTTCTAGTTCTCGTATGCGGGTCGCTGCCGAAGCCGTCATGAATGGAGTCCTTGGAAAAATCAAGGAAGTTAAAGTTGGCCTGCCTACAGGTGGTGGAACTAATGAAGAAGGCAAAGTGGCTCAAGAAATTCCTGGTCATCTTGACTATGACCTCTGGTGCGGACCGAGCCGCTTACTCCCATACAATTCGAAACGTCTTCACTGGAACTGGCGCTGGTGCCTCGACTACGGTGGTGGACAGTTAATGGACTGGATCGGACATCACAATGACATTGCTCACTGGGGATTGGAGATGGACAAGAGTGGTCCAATCAAAGTCGAAGCCAAAGGATTCCGTTACCATGGCAAAGGCATGTATGACCAGCCTCTCGATTATACTGTCGTATCTGAATATGCTGGAGGGTATACAGTAACTCTTTCTAACAAACACAAGATGGCAGGTGGTCGAAACATGGGCACTGAATGGCACGGTGAAAATGGTTGGATCTATGTCGACCGTGGCAGAATTGATGCTTCAGATAATCTTAAGCAATTCATAAGGGAAAGCAATGATCGTGGACCTAAGAAGGCTTACAAGTCTGAGGGTGGACATCACCAAAACTTTATTACAGGTGTAAAGACTAGGAAAGAATGCATCTGTCCCGCTGAAACCGGACACCGTTCAGCTACCCCGGGCCATATCGGATACGTCTCCGACAAGCTCGGTCGTGCAATCAAATGGGATCCGAAAAAAGA
>JAAZZC010000269.1 GCA_014239335.1 Verrucomicrobiales bacterium | reverse complement strand
ATTTTCTAATTGGTCGGTTCGTGGTGGGGTGTTAGGCTTCCTGCAATGAAGAATTTACTTCTGTTTCAACTCACCCTGGCTCTGTCTTTATCTTTTACCACACTGGCAGTGGATTCTCAGAAAGTGCAAATCAAACCCGTCCCTCGGCCTGCGAAAAAAATACAGCCGGTCCCGCGCCCGGCGCCCGGCGTGCGACCTTTGCCGGGACGCTTACCGGGTCGTTTTCCTGGTCAACCGGCCAAGCCTAAGCCCGTTCAGTGGGGAGAAAAACAGATCGTTGCAGTCGCGACCATTACCGACATCAGGCAGGGCCCTACAGCCAAGTCTCTTCCTCCCATATACAACCATGCCCTGACAATGAAGATTGAGGATGTCTTACGGGGAGACATCAAGGCCGGTAATGATCTCACCGCGAATCATTCAGCGCGCCAGCAACAGAAACCGGTTTATCCGGAAGGTAAAATTATCGTTGCTCTATCCAATGTACGGGGAAGTCTTCGCATTGAAGCTTTCGAAAGGGCTGACAAAAAGAATCTGGATTCGATCCGGCTCGCCTGTGAGTTGCCGATTGGCTGGAAGAGTGTGAATGGAAAAGTGATTTCTCCCTGGGCCTCACTGGAGGCGCGTGCCTGGCCCAAAGCGCAAAAAATTGATGCCAAGCATTTTTGTAGCGTGACGGGCAGGCCGGCCTTGCTGGTAGGAGGTGATCTATCCTATACCGTGGAAAAAGTACCGCCTTCAAAGGAAATCAAATGGACCAATCCTTATGGGGACGGGAAATATAAAATCACTGTAACCAATTCAACAGCCAAGCCCATTGAAATTGATGCCCTGCGGCAACAGGGTAAAAGCATACTTTGGAAGGAAAGTCTGGTGATTCTGTGTCAGGGCAAATCCTATGCCATTCCTGGGTCAGTGGGTCTTTCGCGCCCGACGGAGCCGGCACTGCTTAAACCCGGCCAAAGTGTGAGTACTGTGATTAATGCACTCGGGTTAGAGGGTCCGAGCTGGCCCAAAGGCGGTTACCGAATTGAATTTCAGTTTTGTCTGGGTGAGCGCAGCAGTAAACAGAGCTTTTACTATTTGTCCCGCCATCATGATGGCATTCGATCGGGACTTAAAAAGTAGGTGAATTAACTTGCTGCTCTCCTGATCGGAAGGTCATGCGCTTTGAGTTTCCATTCTACGCGCGTGGTCAAAGACTACACTGATCGAGAAATTAAGGTACCTTACGCTCGGCGCACCGGTCCGTAAGTGTTCACGGTGGTAGGGGGATAAATTAAATGCCATCTTTGACAGGTTTTGGTTTAACTTTGGCCCGTCCCAATAGGGAGCTTGTCATAGGCACAAACTTCTGGGCCTTTTGAAAAGGGGCTGTCCAAATTTTGTCCTTATTTGAAAGCCTCTTGTACCTCTTATCCCCATGCTCACGCAGGTGATCCTGAATATCTTTTTGGGTAATAAAACCGCAACTTTCCTCCCAATTCTCGTCCATGTAATAATAGGTCTTAATGATGTCTGACCAGACCGGTGCTTTAGGGCGATTTAAGAATTGATTAATATTGGCGCTGCACTTGGATGCGTTCCTCTGGTAACTCTCATAGTAGGTAGAGTCACCCTTCTTTAAATACTCCTCATGCTTTAGAAATTGCTCCTCCTTAACGGGGCAGATCTCGTGGTCAGGGAATTTATCTCTATACACAAAGTCGTGAAGGATAAGAGAATTTGGTATGGAAACTTTCGGATCCACTATAGGTAGGACGTAACCGTTGTAATCACTAAAGAGTCCGAAAAATTTGAACGGTCCAAGTTCATATAGGGGGCTATCAAGTGGCAGTTGATTCCAGGTATTAGCCAACAATTGGTCGCGGGTTACTGTGACTCTTCTGACTGCACTCGATTGATAACCGAATTGCTTATGCCAGTTAGGTGATTCCTCTGGTTTGTTAAATTCAGTGAAATGACTTTTTATGGCTGACTGTTCCTCTACCGTGAAATGCCCTTTTAGACATGGGTTTTCACTTCCAGAAAAGTCGACTTTCTGTTCCGAGTCGGCATTAATGATTAATTCTCTTTTGGCTTCAATGATGTTCTCTTTGGTAGCGGACGGATGCCGAAGTCTTATTTCGATCTTACTTAACCAGGACGCTTCTTCGGACCAGTCTGAGTAGACTTTTGTGATGGCTTCCTTACGTGTGCACTTCTCCTTTGTGGACAGGTTTTTGATTTGCTCATCAAATGTTCTTTTTAAAATCCTGTGCATTAGTTGATACCAAAAGAGCGTTATGTGTAAGCTCAGTTAAGGTGTACGAAAAGTCGATCACTAAGGTTTTAAGCATTTTATGACACACTTTTGGCCTGGTCGATTAAGCGTGGTACCGTAGGGTTAATTATTTCAAAGGAAATATGGCCGCTACTTCTTCCTATACGATTTCCAAGTCCTCATTCATTGCCGGTTCGCAATGCACGAAACTCCTGTGGACGAAGTTTCATGACCGTGATGCTTTTCCTGAGGTCGATGAGGCAAAGCAGGCAATCTTTAATCAGGGCCACGAGATCGGTGACATGGCCAAGCTCCTTTATCCGGGCGGGATTGAGGTCGCTGAAGGCATCTATGGTTATGCCGAGTCCATCGCTGAGACGGATAAGGTCATTTCCCGGAGAGTCCCTCTTTACGAGCCCGCTTTCGAGCACAATTCAGGTTTCGTGAGGGTCGACATACTTAATCCCACGGGCGAGGATTCCTGGGAAATAATTGAGGTCAAAAGCGGCACCCGGGTGAAGGATCAGAACTTGGTTGATATCGCTTTCCAGAAACATGTCTGTGAGGGAGCGGGGCTCAAAGTCTCGGCATGTTATATCATGCACATTAATTCCAATTACGTGAGGGAAGGGGAATTGGTGCCGGCAGAGTTACTCATCGCTGAGGAGGTTTCGGAGGACATTAAGGACCTTTCCGGAATGATTCCTGAAAGGTTAGAGGAATTAAAGAAGGCGTCCGCTCAGGTCAAATCCCCGGAAGTTAAAATCGGTTCTCACTGCAATGCTCCTTATGAATGTGAGTTAAAGTATCGTTGCTGGAAATTTCTTCCCGAGTACCCGGTCACGGACCTTTACCGCGACACGAAGGGGAGGCGCTGGGATTTTCTGGAAAAGAAGATACTGAGCCTCACTGATGTTCCGGAAGGTTCCGGTCTCAATGCGAAGCAGGAAATACAGCGTAAGGCGGCCAATCAGGGCCATGCCGAAGTTGATAAGCTTGCGATTAAAGATTTTCTGGATGGTCTCGAATACCCTTTAACGTTCTTTGATATTGAGAGCTTTCAGAAAGCGGCGCCTCCCTATGACGGATTACGCCCTTACCGGCAAATTCCTTTCCAGTTCTCGGTCCATGTTCAGGACGGGCCAGGATCAGAGTTGAAACACTTTGAGTTCTTAGCTGAGAGTAATGATGACCCGAGAGCTGATTTTATGGAGAAACTCATAGAGGTAGTCCCCGATGATGGAAAAATTGTGGCCTATAACGCATCCTTTGAGAAGAGCCGGATCAAGGAATGCGCCGAATACCTGCCCCAATTTCAGCCGTGGGTGGACTCGGTCCTTGACCGTTTCGTGGATCTTCTGGTTCCGTTCCGTAACTTTTCGTATTATCACCCTGACCAGCACGGTAGTGCGTCGATCAAGAAAGTTCTTCCGGTCCTTGCTGATACTGATTATTCAGGACTGAGTATTAATGAGGGTTCCGCAGCGAGCCTTGCCTTTGTTGAGATGGTCTTTGATCCGGAAACGACGACTGAAAGGAAAGCGGCAATTAGGGAAGGTCTACTGGAGTACTGTGCTCTTGATACGAAAGCCATGGTCGATGTGCTTGATGCATTGCGCGAAAAAGTTTAGTTAATAAACCTTAAATAAAGTTCTTGCGCTGCTTTTTTTGGGCATTATCTTAAATTACTCTAACACTGACAGATTATGCCACATAATAAAACATCATTAATCGAAACGAAATGTCATGAAAGAGAATACAGATGCGAAGCTTAATGCTAAGCAGAAAAAATTTGTGAGCAGTGTCGCCTCGGGTGATTTTGCCACTGACGCCTACATAGAGGTTTACGGTTGTCAAAAAGGTAGCGCGGCAAGTGCAGCCAGCCGTCTAATGGGCCAGCCCAATATCATAGAGGAATTGGACAGATTGAAAGTCGCTGGGGAGAAAGAGACTTTCATGAATATTGATCAAAAGAGGGCGATGCTGGCTGAAATTGTATTGACTCCGGCTTGGAATTTAGATCCCAAGAGCCCGCTTGCTCAAAGTGTTAAGATTAAAAGAAGGACCCTTCCGGATGGCACCGT
>JAAZZC010000193.1 GCA_014239335.1 Verrucomicrobiales bacterium | reverse complement strand
GTTGGAGCCTTCGTGGTTCTGTTCTCTACAGCTTTCTCTGCTCTCGGAGCTTGGACTAGGCAATTCACTGATGCATTTGCTAGGATTGGATTATTAGATTTCGATAATTTCAAATCGAGAAAGAAATGCATTAGGCTTCTCTCAATCGTGATCCCTGCACTCTGGGGCGCGGTTTATTTATTCTTCAAAAGTCCAGTGTGGATGGTTCTGATCGGTGGTTTTGTGACCTCAATTATTTTGCTTGTGGTCTTGTATGCCGCAATCATCTTTAAGAAACAAAGAGCTGCATCACCCATAAAGACTGGAACCTTCTATGAAGTTGCTTTCTGGTCCAGTTCCGCGATGATTCTCTTTGTTGGAATCTGGACAGTCTTAAGCAAGTTTATTTAAGGAAAACTATCGTAAGGCTTTCCTTAAGCCGGGGTCATCAACGGCTCTATCGATAGTCTCTTGGAGGGCCTCTGATGCGACGCCTGCTATTTCATCGACTTTTGACCAGTACGTGACGTTTGGAGAAACTTTGGTTCTTGTCGCGTAAAAATATTGGCTAAAGACTAATCTTCCGGATTTAATGTTATATACATGAACTCGGATCCTGCATTCTGCATTTTGTGTCGAGTATTGATTGCACTGAAATTCTAGTATGTCCGCATTGAGAACATATTTTGCGGTGTCTTCATTAAGTAGGTTTCTGCTTTGCAGGGCATGAGCGAAGGCGGTCTTTGTTATTTCAGCGATTGGTCTTTTTGCGCTAATTGTTTTGATAGCAATGCCAAATTCATTGCGAATTTTTCCTATCTCAGCTCCTCGTAATTTGCGAACATCGTTTATTGATCCAATTTTAATGACTGGTGAGCCTTTTTGGATTCTCTGCCCAATGCTTGCCGGACTGTACGTTAATGAAACGTTATACGTTTGGCAGGAGGTGAAAAGTATTGTTATGAATCCTATAATGAAAAGTCTGCTGTATGAATTCATGATAACTATTTATTAAACTAATCTTAATTAATTATCAGCGGGATTTTTCGATGAATCAAATTTTTTACTAGAAAAACACCCTAATGACTGTTTAACCCAGTAATTGCAGGATGTCTGATCCCAGGAATGTAATGAGATAGGCCCCTAACAAGGCAAAAAGAATAGAGAATAGGCATAAGATCATAATCTCGGCCGAGAAGATCATGCAAATAGTGCCGCGGCTGCAACCCATTAGGAACAGGGCTTTGGTTTCCCTCTTGCGTGTCTGCAAGGATAAGAGGATGACTGATGCTAAAAAAAGAACGGCTGCCAGTGCTGTTATAGCATAGGAGGAGTCGAACAGTCGTTTCAGTCTAATGACAACGTCGAGCAGTTCTCCAATCACTTTATTTGGTTCGAGTGGCTGTATTTTCTGATGGCGTAAATACTTTGCTTTGAGAATCGTTCCGTCCTTTTTGCTTTTGGGAAAAGCTATGATTGATGTTACTGGAAGCAGTGCAGGATCAGAATGAAAATGGAATTCATTGATGTTGCTTTCATTTATTTCAATGAATTGTTCTATTGAGGCGTTGGCGGTGATTTGCTTCTTAGTTTTGCTTAGTAACTTGTCATTCTCTGTGTCCTCATTGACGGATTCGTGTCCATGGCCAAGACCGGAAATGACCCAGGCCGTTCCTATTGAAGTAAAAATCGCGTTATCATCAGCGCTGTTCGTCTTATTGAGAACTCCAGCTACTTTTAATTTGAGTGGGTAGCTTGCGGAAAGATCGTAAAGATTAACCTGGTCAGTTAGTATGTGTCCCCCTATTTGTACGTTTAATGATTTAGCGCATTCGCTTCCGAGGACGGCTTCTCCCAGCATTAAAGGAATTGTTCCTAGTTTTGGGGTGATGTTGCGAGCTGTAAAATAATCGGGAGTAGTTCCTATGACTGGAAATTTGCGAGCGGTGAAACCTAGACTCACTGGAACCATGATGCCGCGATTCTCTTCTGAGAGTAATTGAAAGTCAGCCATTGATAATTCGGACGAATGGTCGCCTCGGAAGAAGAGTGAACTAATTGTTAAGTCGAAACGGTCTCCCTTTGGGCCGAATACAAGAGGAGTGTTTTTTCCTCTTTCGGTGATGCTGCTTGAAAAGTTTTCAACCATGATCGCGGTGGCGAAAGGTAAAAAGAAAGTGAGAGTTAGAGCTGCTATTTGAATTGCAGACTTTGCCTTGTGGAATGCAATATGCTTCCACGCGATATGGATAATATTTTTGATAGGCGGTTAATATGTTTTGGAGAATTCTCCAACGTTTATAGTGGTTTCAAAAAGATTTAGTAAGGAATTTTCATGCGTAATCATGATGAGAGTTGCTCCTGTTTCTGTGCATTGTTTGATTATTTCCTGCATTACAGTTAGTGCTGTTTCGTTGTCGAGATTTCCTGTTGGTTCGTCAGCAATAACAATTGATGGATTCGTGACTAGTGCCCTTGCGATTGCTAGTCGTTGACGTTCTCCACCTGAGAGCTGTTCTGGGTACTGATTAAGCTTATCCGAAATACCAATTGATTCAGCTAGTTAATGGGCCCTGTCTTTGCGTTCATTTGTTATTTCCATTTTCTTGTTAACCATGAACGGAAGAAGGAGGTTGTCTTTGACTCGCAGGTAGTTCAGTAATTCAAATTCTTGAAAAATGAACCCTACGTTAGTGGCTCTGTGTTCGCGTCTTTCGCTTTCAGTTAAGCTGCTTAGATTTTTTCCTGAAACTACGATATTACCCTCAGTGGGATCTAATATCCCGGCAATGAGATGAGCGAGAGTTGTTTTTCCGCAACCGCTCTTTCCAATGAGAGCGACTTTGGATTCTTTGCTAATTGTTAATTCGGGGACGCTAAGAGAAAAGTCACTCCTAGGGTAACGAAAATTAAGATTTCTGATCTGAATTAAGCTTTCCTTCATTGCCTTTCTTTGACCTGACTCTTTTTTGCATGTTCACATTTGAAGATGCAATTTTCCACACTCCATTTTCAATGGCGAGTGCATAATTAGCTTCATATTCGTTTGTGCGGAAGTGGTTATGTCCCCAGTGACGGACAGTCCCATGAACTTGCCAACTGCAAGATAGTTGATGCTGATTATTTTCTACGGTTCCGTTAGTTCGAATGTTAAGATATTCGATTCGATTAACGCGAGAAACGGCTCCTCCTTCATCGCGCATTATGAGGCTCTGATAGATATCTTCATAAAGTGGTCCTACTAGGCTTTGAGTTACAGATTTAGCAAGGTTATTATATATGGCGTCTTCTGTCTCTGATTCGAAGGCTCTATAAATACCTCTGTGAAGCTTTGTGAATGTGTCCTTTGCTCTTTCCGTGTCGAGTTCAGGTGCCTTTAGTTTATTGGAGAGAGTGACAGGAACCTTTAAATAGTCCCTACAAATGATCGAGGACGACAAAGTGATTATGATGATCGCGATTTTGGACAGGATGTTTCCTTGACCCGCTTTAATGATGAACAAAATGAGCCCTACAAATAATATCAAAACCGAGGCTAATGGAATATTGATTGGGATCCCTTTTGTTTTAGTGGCAATGATTGGATTTTCTGTAAAAACTTTTGGCTCTGCATGCCAGATAAATTCCGGCTCGGTTTTTGTTATGTATAAGGGTTGGGCTTCACCTTCGACAAAGATAAGCATGTCTAGAACATTGGGGTCATGTGAGACAGTTTCCAGACTCTGGGGGTCTTTAACTGTGACGGGTTCATCAGCGAACCAGAGTCCCCATCCAAATTTAATTTTTCTAACATCCTCTTTGATGGGGTAATTGAATTTCAATTTTGCCATCGTTAGATCTGTGGTTTCGCCAAGATGTGAAACTTCTTCCATCTCTTCAAATTTCAGCCATTCCAGTTCAGGGGATCTTTTGAGCCCATTAATTGAAACTGGGCAAGTGTCATTAAAGAATGATTCGATTTTTTTTCTGTCGCTTTTTTCATTGGGACGTTCTTTGCCGTCGCCATAATTTAGATGTTGAAGGGGAGGGAACAGGAAAGTAGCGACCCATAATTCGATAACTAATTTGTCTTCTTTTAGTTCTATGTCTGGATAGAGATTAGTTTGGAAGGTATGAGCTTGAGATTCACTTAGGCTCAGAAGAGTAAATATTAATGAGCTGGCGAGCAGTCCCTTGAAGGATTCTTTTACAGAATGAAAATTCATTTATTATATGGAATTATGCATTTCAATGTTCTGACTGCAAGGTAGCGTGCATTATGTCTTGTTGGACAATGTATATTCGATAGTTCATATTAGCGCGACTCAAATGAGGCTTATTCAAATTATTACTACATTTCCTTTTATGGTAATTTTTTATCTTTGCATGATCTGTGAGGAGTCTTTTTCTGTCGAAACTAAATATACAGAGCCTGAGGTGAAAGAGGCAAGATTCGACAAGGACACAGTGAACCTTTTGAAGGTGGACCGGGATAAGTTGG
>JAAZZC010000231.1 GCA_014239335.1 Verrucomicrobiales bacterium | reverse complement strand
CTCAACATCCTCGATAATCTTGACGTGGGCGCCAATGTTTTCCTGGGCAGAGAACCTCGTCGCTTGGGCATCATCGATACAAAAAGCATTTCCGAGCAGACCAAGCCCTTCATAGAAATGCTCGGGCTCGACATCTCACCCGAGACCCCAGTCTCCGAACTTTCCATCGGCCAGCAACAAATGGTCGAAATAGCAAAGGCCCTATCCAAAAATGCTAAGATTATTATCATGGACGAACCAACGTCCAGCCTCACTCTATCCGAAACAGACAAACTACTAAGCGTCATTTCAGAACTTCGTGAAAAAGGAATTGCCATCATTTATATTTCGCACCGATTAGGCGAAGTGAGCCAATGCGCTGACCGCGTAGTCGCTCTACGTGATGGAGCCAATGCTGGACAACTTTCCAGAGATGAAATCAATCACGACGCGATGGTTAGTCTCATGGTCGGGAGGACTCTAGAAAGAAGCACTCATGAGCATTCCCAAATAACAACTGATGACAAGGGATTAGAGATCTCAAACTTAAGGACCTCCACTTACCCTGATTGTAAAGTTAGCTTTCGCGTCGCTGCAGGTGAAATATTAGGAATGGCAGGACTAGTCGGCGCGGGCCGATCCGAGCTAGCTCAAACTGTATTTGGGGTCGATCCAACACTCGAAGGAGAAGTGAAAATAAACGATAATGACGTTAAACGAGGATCATCCAGAGCCTCAATTAATGCCGGAATTTACCTTGCACCTGAGGACCGCAAGAGGACAGGACTAGTGACCGAATTTGACATAAGTAAAAATGTGTCACTAGCCTCACTGCAAAAGTACTCCAATAAATTAGGTCTCATTGATAACAGCGCAGAACAGCTTGCAGCGGAACATCAGGTAGAGAGCTTAAACATAAAGACTCCTTCGACCCAAACACCAGTCATCAATCTGAGCGGAGGAAATCAACAAAAGGTCGTCCTTGCAAAGTGGCTCTCAATGAAACCAAAGGCCATAATATTTGATGAACCCACAAGAGGAATCGATGTCGGAGCAAAAGCTGAGATCTACAAATTAATGCGCAACTTAGCCAACCAAGGAGTAGCGGTCTGGATGATATCAAGTGACATGGAAGAAGTACTCGGCATCAGCGATAGAATCGCAGTGATGCATGAAGGAAAAATTACCGGTGAGATTAAACGAGAGAATTTTTCAGAGGAAGCCATTATGCACCTCGCCGTAGGCGGAAAGAATGAATAGCAGAGAACAACAAATCAAGTAATGGCAAATTCAAAACTAGGCTTAGTTCGAAAAAATAGAAGGGAACTAGGAATGCTAGGCCTTCTCATTACTCTCATTGTAATCACTTCAGTAGGGACCACTGAAAGTGGTGTACAGGGACTTTTTGAGAGTAAATTTCTCACCCCTGATAATCTTAAGAATATTAGTAGAGAAATAGGAATTTACGGCATTTTCAGTATAGGCGTTGGCATAGTAATTATCACAGCAGGAATCGATCTTTCAGTAGGATCACTCATGGCTCTACTGGGAGTCGTCTTCCTTTATTTTGTGACACCCCCTGAGACAAGACCTGACTCTTTTCTTGCTAAAATAATCCCTGAAATTGCATGGCCTATAGCTATAATCTTCACTCTCATATTGGGAACCCTCGTCGGCTTGGCCCAGGGACTCTTAGTAGGAAAGCTCAAACTTCAAGCCTTCATCGTTACCCTTTGTGGCCTCTTATCATACAGAGGCCTCGCTCGTTTTTCAGCTGATGACACTTCCATTAACCTTAGCAACTCTGAACAAAATCTTAGCTTCGTCAGATACCTTGGCGAAGGAAGCTTGGGAGACGTCCTAACTAATGGCAATAGCTCAGGAATTCTTCACAGCATTCCCATGTCATTTGTCTATTTGATTGGCTTTGCACTTGTCTTCGGAATCATACTGCATAGGTCCATTTTCGGACGCTATATATTTGCCGCGGGAAGGAACGAATTGGCTACAAAATATTCTGGCATTAATACCAGCATTGTCATTGCCTTTGCTTATGTCATTGCGGGCTTTTGCACTGCATTTGCATCAATACCATTCTGCATATATACAGGATCAGTCCAACCCGCTACGCACGGCGCTTTCTTTGAACTCTATGCAATAGCAGCTGCTGTTCTGGGCGGATGTAGCCTAAAAGGCGGAGAAGGATCCATTATCGGAATCCTGATTGGTACGGCGATACTAATTGTACTCAGAAACATGGTTAACCTCTTCGGCTATCCTACCCCACTCAGTGACGCCATCACTGGTGGCGTCATTTTTGTTGGTGTTCTATTGGACCAACACGGAGCATCAAGTATCAAACGTTTGTTCTCCAACAAAAATAAAACTGCTTAAAAACAGAAATCACCATGGAGAATTACCTCCATTCACACACAGAGTCTGGCCAGTAATAAATCCAGCCTCCTCAGAGGCAAAATAAGCAACAGCCTCACCAACATCTGAAGGAGTCCCCCACCGGCCCGCTGGTATTTGACTCAGGTATGCATCCTTCTCTTCCTGCGGATCATTGTCATGACGCTCAGTCGGGATCCAACCTGGATTGACCGTATTAACTGTAATGCCATGAGGGGCTAATTCTCGAGACATACTACGAGTCCATCCAATTTGGCCTCCCTTAGCTGAAACATAGGCACTGAATGGGCTCACTGAGAGCTGATACACCTCACTTGAAATATTAATAATCCTGCCCCAACCGCTTTCTTTCATTTGCGGCAACACTGCTCGAGTTAACAGATAAGGACTCTTAATAAAAAAATTGAGCATCTGTTGGTAAAAGTCCCAATCATATTCTTCAATAGTTTTAAGTGGCTGATCCGGGGTTGCATTTGGAACAATAATATCAATCGCCCCTAACTCGGATTGAGCCCGCTCAACCAAATTAGCAATAGCTGCTTCATCAATAGCATTCGCCTTTAAAAGAATGCCCTCACCTCCCGCACTTTGAAACTCAGAGAAAGCACGTTCAGCCCTTTCATCATCATTATAATAATTCATCACAACCTTAGCCCCTGCAGCACCAAGAACTTTGGCAATTCCAAGCCCCAATCCAGTTGTACTTCCAGTGACAAGTGCCACATGTCCTTTCAATGTCTGAGCCATTCGATTTAATTATTTAGTTTTAAGTTTTTGGATTTCCATGTTTTAAACCAAAATCATATAAAACAAATTTATAATTATTGTTATTTCCATAAAATT
>JAAZZC010000169.1 GCA_014239335.1 Verrucomicrobiales bacterium | reverse complement strand
CGAAACGAACACCGGGACATTAGTTGATAACGATGATACCGGGACTAATCCTAACAATGCAGACACGGACGGTGACGGGTACGATGACGGTGGTGAAATCGTTGGAGGAACAGATCCTAATGATGAAAACAGCAAAGGAGCACTCCCTCCTCCATTCCTCTACGTAGACTTCGAAGCAAATGCGGAAGACATGAGTGGAAATGATAATAATGGTGAAGTCGATGGTTTAGTGAGCTTTGATGTTGAAGGCGCACCCTCAGGTTCCACCCCAGGGACTGGTGCTAACTTCACGGGCGGTCATATTGATTTCTTTGATATCGATATAAATTTGATGATTCGTGACTTTGAGGATGGCAGCTACACTTTTGCCTGTTGGTTAAAACCAATCGGCTCGGCCGGAGGCCAAGGATTTATCTGGGGCCAGACTCAACAGGGAATTCATAATGGTATCCGCAACGGGGGCGTATTGCATAGCGCGCATTGGGGAGCTGACTGGAACGCAAACACTGCCTTGGAAGCTGAAAAATGGGTTCACGCAGTATGGACCTATGACGGCGCCAATGACACGGCTGCAATTTATCTGGACGGTGAACTTGATGGAGGCCCACAAGCTCAGCGAGCCCCTAACGGGGGAGGTTCATTCTTACTCGGTGCACGGAATAATGGAAGTGAGCAATATGATGGATATTTAGATGATGTCGCAATCTGGAGGGAAGTCCTTCCGGAGGGAACGATTCAGGCACTGGCGGACGGAACGAGCCCCATAGGTGCTACACAAGAAGATACAGACGGAGACGGTTTACCCGACTCCTGGGAAGAAAAGTACGGAGTCGATGATCCTGAAGGAGATGATGATAATGACGGACTAACTAATGCCGATGAGTTTGAAGCAAGGACAAAGCCTAACAAGGCTGATAGTGATGAGGACGGATTGAATGATAATCAGGAACTTACTGTTACCAATACGAATCCATTAAATTCAGACTCCGATAGAGATGGAATTCTTGACGGCGCTGAAGTGACTGGTGGAACTGACCCTAACAAGCCAGACACGGACGGGGATGGTTTTGACGACAACGTAGAAATCAGTCAGGGAACTGACCCTACAAATAAAAATGATTTTCCCCAGTTAGGGCAAACGATACTATTCATTGGCGGCCAAGCCGATGCAACTCAAGGAGCTGACGGGACCGTGATGAGTTTCCTTGAAGAAAGGTACGGCTCACAAAACATTACCTACAAGCAGGCCAATCAGACTGTTGCAGGAGAAGAGGCAGAATATGCGCTACTTGTCATTTCATCCACCCCCGGATCAGGAGACATGCGGAATAAATTCCATAATTCCACGACCCCAATCGTTAACTGGGAAGAGGCCATTGCAGATAATGGTGGGGGAGAATTCCAAGTCACTGCAGGAAGGACCAAAGACAATGTTGCCGAGGATCATGTGATAACAATAGTTGAAGATCATCCAATAGTCGCTGGTTTCAATGTCGGTGATGATGTGACCATATCGACTGGCCAGGCCGAAGTCTGGTGGTCAACGGACCAACAGGCACCGGGTTCATTATCTCTGGCATCCGAGAACGAGGATCCTAGCAGATTATTTCTCACTATTGTAGATGAAGGCGAAGAACTTAATGATGGAAACCCTGCACCTGGTAAGCGTGTCATGCTCGGTATCACTGATAGTACTTTCAATAACTTCACCGAAGACGGAAAGACACTCATTGGCCAGTCCATTGATTGGGCACTTGGCATAGCAGGTGGGGTCACTCCTCTAGAATTCACTGAAATAATCTATAACGCCGAGGAGGACACGTTCCGCTTCAAGTGGAGCTCAAGAGGAAGAAAAACTTACTCCCTTTATTACTCCGAGGACATGGCACAATTTGATGCTGACCTTGATGATTCCATCGAATCTGGAGGAGATTTTACAGTTTATCCAGCCGAAGGTGAACCAGGACTGGAAAACCCTTTGGAAGGAGCAAGCAAAATCTTCTTTAAGGTAGTGGAAAACGAGGAATAAAAAAATCTGAAGAAAATAAATTATAAGCCAATCCTAGCTTAGAGAAAGATACTCAAAATCTGTCTATCCTCACCCACTCAAATTGAATGCACTTTTCCCGTCTCATTCTGCTGGGAATCTTTTTGATTCCCAGCAGTTTCACCATCAGTGCTGAAAAAACAAAAGTCGAAAAGTATCGAGAAAGCGCGTCCAGAAAAGAAGGAAATCTGGAACTCGGAAGTAAGATATTTCAAAGTGATAGGGCCTTATGTTCTCAGTGTCATAGTGTCGACGGGAGCTCAAAGAGTGTAGGTCCTGACCTCTTTGCAGCGGGTGATAAGTTCTCACGTGCAGACCTTATCAAATCAATAATTGAACCTTCTGCATCAATTATGACAGGTTATGATACTACCGTCATTGAAACGAAAGATCAGAAAACGTTCACTGGAATCTTGAAATCAACGACCAAAAAAGAAATTACCCTTTCTAACCTTGGAAACAAAATTACTACCATCCTCAAATCCAACATCAAGAAACAGTACACAAATCCTGTTTCTCTAATGCCCGCGGGGCTACACGCTAAGCTTGAATTACAGGAATTTACTGATCTGATCGCTTATGTAGAAAGCTTAAAGCAACCTCAGTCAGAGGGGCTGAATAGAAACGGCACACCCGAAGAAATAGAAGCACTTCCCAAACAAATTAAACTCTTACCTTTCTTCGGAAAAAATATTGATTTAGAGAAACCAGTCTGGTTCGGTCAGCACCCCACAATTGATGATACATTTGTTATCGTTGAAAAGAGCAGAGCCTCTGTTTCCCTGTTAAAAAAGAATAAAGACGGTATAGAAAAGAAAATTCCATTCGTTGCGATTCCCGATGAGGTCTATGTGACCAATGATGAGGGGCTCCTTGGCTTTGCTTTTCACCCTGAATTTTTCAAGAACCGAAAATATTATTTAATGTATGAGACAAAGAAAGAAAACTATAGAGGCATGGCGATCAGTGAAAGAATAGCCTCTGAGGACTTTCTAAAAGATTCCGGAAAGCCTACCAGAAAAATTCTTGAATTTGAAGTCGCCACTCAGTTCCATCATGGTGGAGGAATAGAATTTGGCCCGGACGGTTATTTGTATATAGGAATGGGTGATGGCGGCCCTCAAGAAGATCCACTGGGCCATGCTCAGGACCTGAAATCATTTTCAGGGAAAATTTTAAGGATTGATATAAACAAAAAAGACGTTGGTAGATTGTATTCAATCCCGAAAAATAATCCCTTCAACAATCACGCGAATAAAAAAGTCCTCCGTGAAATATATGTATACGGATTGCGTCAGCCATGGAGATTTAGTTTTGATTCAGCTAATGGAGATTTGTGGGTAGGTGATGTTGGACAGAACCGTTTCGAAGAAGTCAGTATTGTTCGTGCAGGAGAAAATCACGGGTGGAACGTTTATGAGGGCTTTGAACTTTTTTCAACTCAATACAGAAAAGAGAACAGTAGTTTCATTCCTCCAATAATTTCTTTCCGCCGATCGCACGGTGTTTCCATTACCGGGGGATATGTGATTCGATCACAGACTAAGGAAAAGAGTTCATTCGAAGGCGTTTATATTTGCGCAGATTATCAGTCAAAAAAGATATGGGGATTAACTCAAAGTAACCGGAAACTTGAAACTATAAGACAAATCGGCCAATGCCCTGATCGGATCGTTGCCTTTGGAAGGGACCGGAGTCACAATCTCTACGCAATAGGATACGATAAAGGAACCATTTATAAATTAGATTTCAGCGAGGTAACTTTTAAATAAAAAGAACCTCACCTTTTGACTAGCCATGACCCGTCATGAGCTATGGAAACTCGCAAATTACCTATCCTTGCTGAAGCGTTCCCTTCATTATCAACGAGGGTCTTAATCTGACTCGACAATTTTGTTTTGTCTTCACCCTCATCGTAGGGACGAAAAACACTAAGCCAAACCAAGGGTTCACCTGACTTGAGAGTTGCCTTGGAAAAAGTATTCATCACATTAGCACCTCCAATGTCTTGAGATGTTCGAGTCCTGACCTGTCCAACTTCTTGCTCTTTCTGCGGATGAAGATACAAAATGACTCTCTTTTTCTTTTTTTGCCACCAGGCATGGTCTCGTGCAGGAGCATCAAACCAATGAGATCCATCCTTTGATTTCTGATCCGTCACAGCAATGGACCAGCACGGCGATGCAACGTATCCATCCACGTCCGAGCAAGGCACATAATAATCACGAACGATCAAATATCCCTCCGCAGTCAGAACGGTCTGCCGTGACCATTTGCTATTTGCTCCATAATAATTGCGCATAGTGAATTGACCGAAAGAATCCTCACCCTCATTCTCGGCCCGAAGATCTTTGCGTACGAGAATAGCTCCTCGGTGCCATAAGGGAGTAAAATAGCGAGGATTCGTTCTCACGTTGGGAGTAATGCCTCCTCCTGATTTTCCTTTGAAATCATATGACATTCTGGTGAATTCGTTCTGCCCATCAAAATTTTCTTTAAGATCATTGAGAACAAAAGCGATACCATTACCCTCCCCAATATCGCCCACCTCAATACATTTTCCAGACCTTCTCCCATCTTCCACTATCTTGCAGGCAATGTCCCGCATCTTTCCCGTGAGTTGAACACGTTCCTCACCCTGAACTAACTCGATGACTAGATCATCAGAAATAGAATCGAAGGACTCTATTATTTTTTCACCCTTCGGCCCAGCAATCCTCAAATTTTGAATTTTGGCACCTGATGGGAACGGACCAATGCGTAAAGAATTAAGAGTATAGTCGTTATTCAATTGCCAATAGCCATCCATGTTTCCATGAGAGTATCCGAGTCCGGGCTGATCGGTCCGACGAAACAATCCTACTTTTTCATCAAACTTCCAATTCTTGGAATCAGGTCCTTCTCTCGAATTTAGGGTCAGTTTTATGGACATTGAAGCCATCTTCCAGGCCTCCCCAGTCGGTTCATCCATACCTAATCCCTCTTTTATAGGGAACTTCATATCAGGCGGTAATACCGACAGCATATCGTAAGCAGTCTCACCGATACCGGCCCGGCCACTAGTGTACTTACCTGACGTATGAAGAAACTTTGCACCGTCCACACAATATTCATAAAGCTTACCATCAGAATCATCGCAGTAGTGCATGTAATTATTATTCCTGTCATAGATAAAAAAGGACACGAAAGGATTGCCGCTCTTCCTGCTAGGGCACAAATACAAACGTTCAGGGATCTTATGTTTTAGGGAGCTATAATAACTTATCCCTGATCCTCCTTGAGGAACCTTCGGTTCGATTCCTCTCTCAATGAACCAAAAGTATCTTTTCTTATATGCCTCAAGGTACTCTTTAGAAACCTTGTAACCTTGCGGAGGCCGACCACCAAGACAGACCTGCTCTGATGCCCAGAGAAACTCGGGGTCTTTGAATTCTTTTGCCATACGGTACCAGACGTGTCCATCATTGACCTGCTCGGCACCTCCATAATATTCAGCATTCCAAGGATCAGAATAAATTTGTTCACGTTTTCCCTGAATAATATTCGCACTGGAATTCGGGTTACCCCTTACCCCACCACCATGCATATAATAGAGATACCTTCGGAAATGAGAATATAGAAATTTTCTATCAGTCTGAAATTTGTTCATACCATAGGCCATGTCTATGAGACCTTGAAGATAAAGCGGGCCATAAGGATAATAGTTGGTTTCGGTCGTGTCTCCGTACTCGATTAATTCTCTCCACAAAGCATCAAGCCACGCCTTATGACGGACAGAGTTAGGATGCTGAGAAAACATTCTGACAGCGAGAGCGGGCCCGCCATTGATCCCATAAGGCCGATTATTGACTCCCCTCTCAAGCGCAGCATAATCCTTAAAATTAGCTCGGAGGCTGTGAAGGACCAGTGCTCTGAAATTCCGCTTCTCATCTTCAGTAAGCATGTTTTGCTTCGTTAGTTCCTCGTAGATCCTCATCCTTCCACCACTTCCCCATGATCTATGATTATAAAATAGGGTAAAATTTATCTCATCTCCCCTGTTCTTTGCTTCCTGATAACGATCAAGAATACTCACCAGATAAGCACGAAGAATCTTTAATTCATTAGGATCTTTCCTACCACTGTCTATGTACCTTTCAAGGAGCCTGTCCCATTGCCAACCGCCACGATGCATCTGAGGTCTACTCTTACGGACCGCGGCGACTTGAGCTGCAATCTCTTGCTCAGAGTACTCAGAATATGAGGAGCGCGGATGGTTCTCTTCAGGACTAAGTGACTGCGCCTCTGACAAAGAAACTGTCCAAGAAGAAAAAATAAACACAGGACATAATTTAATAATCACTTTTATCATTAAGAATATTTTATAGTGAGATGCCAAGAGTCTGGCCAGTTAAGAATCCCGAGGTTTGAAAATTAATGATGTGTACTTATGATAGTCATTGCTATTCTTAGGCATTAAGAGATAAAATTCTAATTATAAAACCATGTGTAACATCCTAACTGTTCTTCTCTTATCGCTGCTATCACTGACTCTATCTAGTGCAAAAAATGAAGCCGGAATTATCGATCTTTTCAACGGGAAGGATTTAGATGGCTGGGAAGGAATGGGTGGAGACGCTTCAAAGAACTGGGAAGTGAAAGACGGAACACTTTCGTGCACGGGCGGTAAAGGAGCTCAGTGGATTGCGACTAAAGAGGCATTCTCTGACTTTGAGCTTAGTATGGATTTTAATCTTCCAGAGAACGGAAATAGTGGGATCTTTATAAGAGCTCCAAAAGAAGGGACTCCTTACGTTGATGGAATCGAGATTCAATTGCTGGATGATGAGGGTGAAAAATGGAAAAATCTTAAACCTAATCAATTCACAGGTGCAATATATGCGGCACTCGCACCGAGTCGCCGAGCTACTAAGGCGGCCGGTGAGTGGCAAAGCATTCGGATAATCTGCGTCGGGCAAAAGTGCATGGTCTGGGTTAATGGCCAACAGATCATAGACACTAAGCTAGATCAACTGGCCAAAGTTCATGGGAAAAAAATTCCTGGTCTTCACCGAACAATCGGAAGGATTGGAATGCAAAATCATGGAGACCGGGTCTACTTTAAAAATATCAAGCTGACCATAATAGAAAAGGTCAAAACAAAGCCTCTCCTATTCGCTTTTCATAATGGAGTTCACTTTAATACGGCACAAGAGAAAGCCAAGACGCTCAAAGAATTAGGTTACGATGGCATAGGATCCGCTTATTTAAAAACTAAAGAATCCATCAAAGAACGGTTATCGACTTACAAAAAGAATGGACTGAAACTTTTTAGTTTTTATGTTGGGGGGAAGTTAAAAAAGAACGGTCACAACTATGACCCTGCAATCTCAGAACTGATACGTGAATTGAAGGGAACCGACACAGTCATTGAGCTATATGTTCAAGGAGATAAAAACAACAACACTGACGAAGAGGCTGTGAATTTTGTCAGGGAAATTGCAGGTCAGGCTAAGGAATCTCATCTTAAGGTAGTTCTTTATCCTCATGCCAATTTCTACATAGACCGTATCGGCGATGCTGTCAGAATCGCCAAAAAAGCAAATATGGAAAATGTTGGCGTCATGTTCAACCTTTGCCATTTTCTGCAAGTCGAACCAAAGAGCAACATGAAAGAAGCCATTGAGAATGCTGCTCCATTATTATGGCAGGTAAGTATCAGTGGTGCCGAAGAGGGTAGCCGTTCATGGCAAAAACTAATACAGACTCTTGACCGAGGTAACTTTGATCAGTCCAAACTAATAAATCTTTTAAAGGGTGTTGGATTTAATGGGCCTGTGGGTCTGCAGTGCTATGCCATTAAGGGAGATTCCAGAGAAAACCTGAAACGATCAATAAATGCATGGAATAAGATCTGGACGCCCTAAAAGGATCCATTATTTTGAAGCCCTCACATTGGTGTAATGAAAAAAGTATGCAGCTATTCAAATATGAGTCCATTTGTAGTGCTTTTTTTATTCATTTTTTCATCTATGGCTTGGGCTCTGGGCAAAGAATCATCTGCGATCAATAAACTCAAAGAAAGTGGTGGAATCATTTCCTCTGCAGATAGTGGAGGCTTAAGAATTGAGTTTCATCTTAGGGGAAGAGATCTGCAGGACGAAGGACTCGAACCTGCTCAGAGCTTGAAAGATGTTAGACTATTGAATCTGAGAGATACAAAAATCACAAGTGCCGGAATTAAGCACATTGAAGGAATGAAAAACCTGAGACGGTTGCATCTCGAAAGGACCCAAGTAGATGATACTTGTATCGATTATCTGGCAGGCCTTCAACAACTTGAATACCTGAACCTTTACTCAACAAAGATTACTGATCAGGGCCTACAAAAACTAAAAGGACTAAAGAGCCTCAAACAGTTATTTGTTTGGCAAACCGGCGTGACTGACGAAGGTATTCAAAAACTAGAAAAAGAATTACCAGCATTAAGAATTATCGGCGGCATTGATCTGGATAAAATAGTCCCTGTGAAAAAAGCACCACCAAGACCCACTGAAGACCTGAAGTGGATCCCATCAACTGGAGAAATACCTCCAAGGTCCATATCAGGTGATAATACAACCATCATATTTCAAAACCAAATGAAGCAAAAGGTGAAGATCTTTTGGGTAGAATATAATGGTAAACTAAGACTTTATGGAGAAATAGTCGCTGGAGGAACCAGAGAACAAAACACCTTTTCAAAAGCTAGTTGGCTTGTCACTGATATGGAAGACACCTATCTCGGTTACTTCAGAACATCTACAAAAGTAGGCAAAGCATTAATTCCTAAAATATGAACTGGACTAGCATCCTGTTTTCATTCATCTAATTATCAAACTATAAAAAATCAGTAATCACTCCAATGAAAATTCCATCGCTTCTTACTCTTGTCAGTATTATCTTAATTTCCTTTAGTCATATTGGATTAGCTGACGTCAAACTTCCCAATGTAATCGGTAGCGGAATGGTCCTGCAACGTGACATGGCAGTTCCTGTTTGGGGTTGGGCCGAGGCAGGCGAAGAGGTCACTGTGTCCTTTGCAGGGCAGACCAAGAAAACTAAAACAGGTGACGATGGAAAGTGGACAGTGAGTCTCGACCCTCTAAAGGCCAATGGAAACGGATCAGCACTTACAATCACAGGAAAAAATAAAATCACCCTTGAAAATGTTTTAGTCGGAGAGGTCTGGATATGTTCTGGACAATCGAACATGGAATGGGCGATCAAGCAATCCATGAACCCCAAAGAAGAAGCCGCCGCCGCAAATTACCCCCAGATCAGACTCTTCAACGTTCCTGGACACACAGTGAGCCCATTACCAAAAGATGAAGGTGCAGGTCAGTGGCAAGTATGCGATCCAAATTCAGCCAATAATTTCAGTGCAGTTGGTTATTTCTTTGGACGTCGCTTGCACAAAGATCTGAAAGTGCCTGTTGGTTTGATTGGCTCAAACTGGGGTGGCACAAGAATTGAACCTTGGACAACTCTTGCGGGCTTTGAATCAGTTCCCGAGTTATCTAAAATTGCTGATCAGGTCAAAAATTACAAGCAGGACACACGCGTAGGAGGAGGGCAGCCTTCTGCAATTTACAATTCAATGGTCCATCCTCTAACGCCTTTCGCCATGCGAGGCGGAATCTGGTATCAGGGCGAATCGAATGGGAACGAAGGTATCACTTACTATCAAAAGAAACACGCTCTAGTTAATGGATGGAGAAAAGCTTTCCAGAATAAGGACCTAGCATTTTATTGGGTTCAATTGGCAAACTTTCAGAAAGAAAGTGACAAGCCCGAAGGGGGTGACGGATGGGCAAAGCTCCGCGAAGCCCAAACTCAGGCACTGGACATACCAGGAACAGGAATGGCAGTCATTACGGATATCGGTGCAGCCAATGATATTCACCCAAGAAACAAACAGGATGTTGGTTGGCGCCTCGCTCAGTGGGCACTTCACCAAACTTATGGGCAAAAGGATTTGGTGCCATCAGGACCTTTATACAAAAGTCATAAAGTAGAAGGGAAAACAATCCGTCTATCATTCGATCACGTCGGATCAGGACTCATCGTTGGTAAGAAAAACGGTCTAGAACCTACGGCCGAAGTAAAAGATGGAAAACT
>JAAZZC010000175.1 GCA_014239335.1 Verrucomicrobiales bacterium | reverse complement strand
TGACTGGGGGTCAGGTTACGTCTGGGGACTAACAGTTAACAAGGCAGGAAAAAAATCGAGTAATGTCGTTTTTAAAAAACGTAACCCACCAAAGGCTAGCTTCAAGCCAACCGCATTTGTGAATCGTCCTGACGGAGAGCTGTGGGTTCTTTCGTGGGACGGAAAGATATACGAAATCACAAAATAATTATTTCACAGAGTCTGGATCTAATAACCAGGTCTTGAAAGCAGCTAATGCATTAGCCCTGTGGCTTATGCTGTTCTTGATATGAGAAGGTAATTCCGCAAAAGTTTTGTCATAATCTTGTGGAATAAAAATTGAATCATACCCAAAACCACTCTCACCCTTTTCCTTATCAGCAATCTTACCTTCAACAGCACCATAAAAAACAGCCAATTTATGATCTCCTCTCGCAAGCACCATAACGCAACGGAAGCGTGCTGCTCTACGCTCACCATGAGCGCCAACCACCTCAAGCTCATCCAACAATTTCTTCCGATTACTCGCATCGTTGGCATTTTCTCCTGAAAATCGAGCTGACCGGACTCCAGGAGCTCCATTCAGAGCATCAACTTCGAGCCCAGAATCATCCGACAAAATAATTGCAGAATTCCCCAGTAATTTTCCTACTTCTATCGCTTTCAATTCTGCATTTTCTTCAAAAGTAGTACCAATTTCATCAATTTCGCCAATTTCTGGGTAAGATTGCAAATCTTCAATGGACTCAAAAATAGACCCCAAGAGATTGCTAATCTCCTCCGTTTTGTGCGTATTACCTGTTGCAATAATCAAGCGATTCATTTCATTCATAATTTACGTGCCTCTATAGGAATTCCAGTCTACAGAAAACAATACCTCTACCCTCATGTCCGAACGTCGCAAGCAATACCCTTTCGATAAAATTGAA
The DNA here is from genome assembly GCA_014239335.1 of Verrucomicrobiales bacterium. Lineage (GTDB taxonomy): Bacteria > Verrucomicrobiota > Verrucomicrobiia > Verrucomicrobiales > DEV007 > EC70. Next base: position 21,292 of record JAAZZC010000175.1, on the reverse strand, counting down.
ATCAAGTGGCAATCTCACTGGGATCAACAAGGAACTTTCAAATCACTTAATCCCGGTGATGAAGGGTTCGATCCTGGGATGCCTAAATTTTATGCATTGGACATGTTCCCCTACCCAAGTGGTCAGGGCCTGCATGTTGGTCATCCGGAAGGTTACACAGCTACTGACATTATTTCACGCTACAAAAGAATGCTAGGTTTCAATGTTCTACATCCTATGGGGTGGGACGCGTTTGGTTTGCCGGCAGAACAATACGCTATCGAACATGGGATCCATCCGAGAGATACGACAGCCAAGAACATTGCATACTTCAAACAACAGCTAAAGAGTATAGGCTTCTCTTATGATTGGGACCGTGAAATTAACACGACCGATCCAGCCTACTATCGTTGGACGCAGTGGATATTTCTGAAGCTATACAACAGTTACTATGATGAAGAAAATCAGGCAGCAACACCAATAATAGAGCTCATAGAAAAGCGGAAAGAAGAATGCCCTGACGAGAATAAAATTGAACGCAGATCATTCATTGATAAACACAGGCTCGCTTACATCGATGAAGTGGCAGTGAACTGGTGCCCAGCATTAGGGACTGTCTTAGCAAATGAAGAAGTCATTGATGGAAAATCAGAGCGTGGAAGTCATCCAGTCGAACGTAAACCCATGCGTCAATGGATGTTAAGAATTACTGCTTACGGGAATCGACTCATCGAAGAGCTTGAAGATCTTGACTGGCCCGAAGGAATCAAATCCTTACAGCGCAACTGGATCGGGCGAAGCGAAGGAGTTGACGTTCATTTTGAATTACCAGGAACAGGCAATAAAGTTACTGTATTCACTACAAGACCTGACACCCTATTTGGTGCAACTTATATGGTGCTAGCACCTGAGCACCCACTCGTAGATGAAGTGGCCGGGCCAGATCATTTGGAAAGTATTAAGGATTATCGCAATGAAATTGCCGCCAAATCTGATCTTGAGCGAACAGATCTCGCGAAATCAAAGACCGGTGTTTTCACTGGTGGCTATGCAGTTAATCCAATTAATGGGGAAGAGATTCCCATATGGATAGCCGACTACGTACTGATGACATACGGCACAGGTGCAATCATGGCCGTCCCGGCACATGATGATCGGGACAATGAATTTGCAAAAAAATTTAACATTGAGATCAGAACAGTCGTTCAGCAAAAGGAAGAAGGAATTGACGAAGAAAGTTGCTTCACAGGTGAAGGAATAGCAATTAATTCACCTCTAATTGATGGATTGCAAACTACAGAAGCAAAAGAAGTAGTAACTGATTGGCTGGAAAATAATGGGTTCGGAAAAAGGGCAGTGCACTTCAAACTTAGGGACTGGCTATTCAGTCGGCAGAGGTACTGGGGAGAACCGTTCCCAATCAGTTGGGATGATGAAGGTGGTCATCACGCGATTCCAGAAGACGCACTTCCAATTCAAGCTCCTGAGATGGAAGATTTTAAACCTACAGGTGATGCAAGACCTCCTCTATCCAAAGCAAAAGAATGGGTTAATCATCAGGAAGGTTACAAGCGCGAAACGAACACAATGCCCCAATGGGCGGGATCATGTTGGTATTACTTGCGATACTGTGATCCAAATAATGCAGACAGGTTCATCTCTACTGAAGCTGAAAAATACTGGATGAACGTTGATCTCTATGTCGGAGGAACAGAGCATGCCGTACTTCATCTATTATACTCAAGATTCTGGCACAAGGTCCTCTATGACCTTGGATATGTGAAGACTAAGGAACCCTTTCAGAAATTAATTAATCAGGGAATGATACTCGGTGAAGACGGTCAAAAAATGTCAAAGAGCCGCGGAAATGTCATTAATCCTGATACAGTCATAGAAGAATATGGCGCGGACTCCTTGAGACTCTATGAAATGTTCATGGGGCCACTCGAACAAGTCAAACCATGGAGCAATAAAGGCGTGGAAGGTGTTCACAGATTCTTGGCCAGAGTATGGAGATTATTCATGGAAGACTCGCAGGAAGGAGAATGGGGCCTATCCTCAAAGATCAAAGAAGTAGAACCAAGCAAACAACAGCTCAAAGTGGTTCATGAAACGATCAAAAAAGTAACCAATGATATCGAGTCATTGGACTTCAATACTGCGATCGCGCAAATGATGGTGTTTACAAATACATTCACAGGAGCAGAAGAACGCCCCATCAAAGAACTCATAACTTTCTTACAGCTCTTAAACCCATTCGCGCCTCACATAACTGAAGAATTATTTGCTATAATTGCAAAAAGTTTTCCTCAAATAATCGATGCAAACGAAATCTCCAAAATGGCGTGGCCTGAATATGACGAAAAATATCTCATAGAGGATGAGATCGAAATCGTTATACAGGTCAATGGAAAATTGCGAGATAAAATGACTGTCTGCAAAGATGATTCAGAGGAAGAAATAAAATCTCAATGCCAAGAACTGGAAAAAATAAAACCATTTCTTGAAGGGGTCACGGTTCGTAAAATTATCGTAGTACCCGGAAAATTGGTTAATATTGTCGCGAACTAGAGGCCTATTACCGGGCAATCGTAAATCCACTAACCTCATTCATTTCAGATGAGGGGATTGTTTCTTCTGCATATTCCAATATATGATGAGCTAGGTTCGATTCGACTCGAATATCAGAAATAAAAACATCAACTTCTAAATCCTCCCCCATAACACATAGCTCGACCCTACCATCTTCAAGATTACTAACTGTCCCTACCACTTCATATCCCATGGCAATTCTTTTCGTTTCATAACGAAACCCTACACCCTGAACACGACCACTAAAAAAAACTCTTTTAGCAATCACTTTACGAAGATGGAGGCTCAAATTTGTCTAATAATTTTTTCGCAAATTCTTTATTACCAACATCAAGAACCCTGATCTGATTATCATTAAGTTTCTTTACTGAAATGTAGCGATCTTGAGGGTCATTAAATATATATTCACCTTCATCATCAGAAAGTTTAACTTTCCGTCTGAATTCTATGGACTTAACGATCGCTTGAAAGAACTCTTCAGCATCTTTTTCTGATATCCATTGGCTTCTCCAATAAACATGATCGGTACCATCTTTACCGTTACCGTTTGGATATACTAGGTAACGATCACCATCCCACCCGGCAGCGGCTTTGGATCCATCCCTATTGGAAAAATGTTCGATTCCTTTAGAAACTAGGTCCGGCATATTTAAAATATCAGGCTGGCCCAATTCGGTCATTCTTTGTAGAAAATCACTCTGGTTAAGAAGGAGAGCAATTCCAAGCTCACCCGCCACGTTATTCCAAATAGGACTCTCTTCGCTAATCTCCAAAGCATTAACGTTCCATCTAAAGCGTTCCGGCTCTTCACGGTCATCTTTCAAATACAGATTCGGATGTAATATTTCAGCTGTGCTTAGAGGAGGACGAGCGATGCCCTCATTTACTGAATTCCAGCGATCTTTATCATAAAGATTCTGGCAAAAACGATCACCTAATGAGAAAGGAAAGAGGTAATACTCACGTACAAAGGATGGGATCCTTTCGAATTGTTCCCGCGACATTTTGGTCGGACCCTGTGTTGTTACTGAAGCTGAAACATTACTTTGCAATTGGAACCGGATCTTGAATAAATTCGTGTCACCAGCAGCTACTGCCCAGAGCGCCAATTTTGCATCATCATTATATAACCAATCATTAAGAGATGCCATGAGCTCAAAGTGCTGGTCCTGAAGGGAACGAGCAATTTCTAAGGCTAGTGATGTACGATCTGATGAGCTCTTTATGCTAGCGTCTTTATTGATTAATATTTTATCCTCTCCACTATAAATAGCGGCACCGAGCTGGCCTTGCAGTAAATCCAAAGTTCTGGCTCTGACATCTACTTCTGGAGTTACAAATCCCATTGCTGAATAGGCACGGGACTGCTTTTTAGAGTCTTTCTCAGAAACAACACCTGGTATTTTTGATAATGTAGAAATCATTTCATCCCAATCCGTTAATTGATACCTGAGGTTTCTCTTCAATGGCAAATCTCTAATGGTAGAAGTGAGCTCCTGAATTTCTTTGCGCATTTTGAGCTCCTCGTCAGTCCATTCTCTTGCATCTTTTTGCGCACCCCCTGAATCACGATAATTGGCCAACCTAAGCTCAAGCCTTTCCGTTTCTTTAATTAATCCAGCCGCATTATCACGCTCAATGCTCAACTGATGTCTAAGATTATTGTTCTCATCCTTGAGCTTGGCTGATTCTAATCTGAAATCCTCAACTTCCTTTTCGATCTTGCTAATATCAACATGAACAGACCGTTTAACGTAAGAGGTATTTGTTTCTTTAATGTTCCATAAGAGCATACCTATCGGTATTGCAGCAAAGACAACAAATCCAAGGGCAGTAGTAGACTTCATCTCTTAATTTAACATTCTAGCTCCGGGGCTTAAAAATCCGGATCTTGCGTTTCTGTTTTGATGTTTTTCCAGAAGCCGAACCCGGTTGGACTGGCTTCGGTCGAGCTCCAGCACTTTTCTTTGAGGAATGAGCATTATGAGATGTCGTGCTAAAAACACCAGGATCATCCAAAGCAACCAAATCTCCTATTGGCTTCCCATTCTGATAGGATACTAATGCCGGCCTTGAACGCCCATCAAGTTTGCTCACAACTTTTACCTTATATAACAATCGCCTAACGACTTTGCCCTTTGAGTCAAAGACTCTCTCTTCAATCAGCTCATCATTGTCGTATACAAATTCACTGATGAAGAGAAGATTATTTTGTCCATCATAAACGCGCCCTTTACGTTCCCTTCCTTTCTCATCAAGTGCAAATTCACTCCTCATTACCAAAGTATTATTACGTTTTTTTGTTTCCCTCACAAGTATCCTGGTGTCCCGGTCTCTTTGAGTAGTGGTATATGTACCATCCTTGTGAACTACGGTCCTTGAAATTTGATCAGCCCCATCATAAGAATATACTTCGGACCGAATTGCCTGTGATAAGATCAGAATAACCGTTAATAAAACAGCTGGCACGGATATTTTTTTCATCGTTTGAGGGATCGGGAATTCATATAAGAATATAACATGCAACTTTACCCGGCAAGTTCCAATGCTCCAGAAAAGCCAGATCTCTGGTCTATCAGAGGAAAAAGCTATGATCTCAGCCAACGAGGAATGATCATGGGTATCATCAACACAACTCCTGACTCTTTTTCAGATGGTGGACTCTTTGAATCTAGTGAAGCTGCTATTCAACAAGCTATTGAGCTCGAAAATGAAGGCGCTTCTATCATTGACTTCGGGGGAGAATCTACAAGGCCAGGCGCACCAAATGTATCCGCTAAGGACGAGCTCAATAGAATTCTGCCAGTTGTAGAGAAATTTGTGGGGATCCGTTCTCCTAAAACATTAATTTCAATTGATACTTCAAAAGCCGAAGTAGCAGAAGCTGGGCTCGCAGCCGGAGCAGACATTATAAATGATGTGACTGGCTTCTCCTGCCCAGCAATGCGTGAGGTCGCCGCAGAATCGGAATGCGGCATTGTAATAATGCACATGGCAGGAAATCCTCGAACAATGCAAATATCACCAAATTATAGTGATGTAACTGCTGAAGTAATTACATTTTTAAATGAGCAGATTGCCCTTTGTGAATCTGAAGGTATTAGTCGAGAACGCATCATCGTTGATCCAGGGATCGGATTTGGCAAGAGCCTGGAACACAATCTGGAACTGATCAGGTCAATTCCTCGAATCACTGAAATTAAAAGGCCTCTACTTATTGGCGCATCACGTAAGACATTCATAGGTGAAATCCTAGAAAATGATGATATCAATGAAAGAGAATGGCCAACGGTCGCGTTAACTTCATATTGTCGAGAACGGGGTGCTACCCTCTTTAGGGTTCATTCTGTAAAGCAAAACTTGGATGCCATGCTAATGACGGAGGCAATTATTAATTAATCGATCTCCGTGCACCGCATCATTTCTTGATATATAATATTACAATTACGTGGAGATCTTAAAAAACATATCCGAGAATTGGAGGATCGTTGTCGAACTGATAATTATCATTGCGATAATGTATTTCATTCTGCGTCGGCACGGATCACAGAAATGGAATCGCTTCTTCGTTGTCTTGAGTTTTCTGCTGATAATAATTACAGGAACCTCAGTATTTTTAAACTTAAAGCTAATTCCTTTGTTTGTTTTAGTGGGTACTTTCTTTTTTACGATGTCCATGATTGTCGTCTTTCAGCCAGAGTTGCGCAGAAAATTAGCAGAACTAGGCAGCCGAAGCTTCTTCTTCTTCTCTGAAGGGAAAAACAAAGAATTCCTAGACAGTCTGACCGAGACTATCAGACAGCTAGGAGCTAAAAGGTATGGGGCATTGTTTGCAATCGAGCGGAGGATTGAGCTCAAACCTCACTTGGAAACAGGAATCTTGCTTGATGCACAATTCTCCTCCGAGCTTATACTAACAATATTCAGCCCAAAAACGGAACTGCATGATGGCGGAATCATATTAAGGGAAGGGAAAGTGATAGGGGCAGGTTGTCTGTTCCCTGTTAGTCAAAGAGAAATTTCAGATCGGAGCATCGGGCTAAGGCATCGAGCAGGAATTGGAATCACTGAAGAATCTGATGCAATTGCCATCATTGTTTCAGAAGAGACTGGAGGAGTATCAATCGCTCATTCTGGAGAACTTGAACATGACCTTGATCTGGAAACATTTAGCCAGCGCCTCTTGGATTTATTAGAGGTTGAAATGAAAGAAAGTAATGATAAAAAACCTTCAGCAACTGCTTCAGATCCCCCAAAACCAAAATCCATATCAAGCTCCTCAGCCGAAGAATAGAATACATTCATTTGAGCATTTTTCTTTCTGAAACAACCAATCAAAAAACTCATATCCATTTTCTATTAGATGGCTCAAAAAAATAAATTTTTCGGAACAGATGGTGTAAGAGGTGTCGCTAACGAGGGACATTTAACACCTGAGTCAGCGCTCCGGCTCGGTCAAATTGCAGCTGAAGAACTGATTCTTTGCCACAATGATAAAAACGACCATAGACCAGTTGTTATCATTGGAAAGGATACGCGCCGGAGCGGAGACATGTTGGAATCAGCCTTATCTGCAGGTCTAAATTCTGCCGGCGTCGATGTGAAAACTGGAGGAGTAATCCCAACACCTGCAGTTGCACTATTGGTTAAAGAGACAAACGCAGACCTGGGTGTAGTTATATCAGCCTCTCACAACGCGCCACCCGATAATGGGATCAAGTTCTTTTTTAATGACGGATACAAACTCTCATCAGAACAGGAAAAAAGACTCGAACAAAAAATACTCTCAGATCAACCAATAACTGCCCGTGTCATAGGAGAAAAAATAGGCAGGACGACTCCATTGATAGGTGCTGTTGAGTCCTATGTTTCAAGAATAACTAAATTATTTATCAAAGAAACTTCAGATAAACCACTTTCGGGAATACGCATTACGCTGGACGCAGCAAACGGAGCATCATACGAAACGAGCCAGAGAATTCTTGAAAGCCTAGGAGCGGATCTAGTCTGCCATTTCAATGCACCTGATGGAGATAACATTAATTTGGACTGCGGATGCACTCATCCCAAGGTTCTTTCCAACTTAACCAAAGAGGACCAATCGCTCATCGGTATTTCCCATGATGGAGATGCTGATAGAATATTGATGTGCGATGAGAACGCAGACCCAATCGACGGTGATGAGCTCATGGCAATTATTGGATGCCATATGCTAACGAGAAATGAGCTGTCATCAAATACGGTAGTAGGAACAAAAATGAGTAATTATGGTCTTGATGAATGCATTAGAGATCACAAAGGGACATTAGAAAGAGCCGAAATCGGTGATCGCAATGTAATGGAAAAAATGCGGAGCATAGGATCCAACTTTGGGGGAGAGCCGAGCGGCCACATCATCTACCGAAATCATAATACAACGGGTGACGGAATCATTGCCGCGTTAGCTGCTATGAAAGTGATATTACAAACAGAAAAACCACTATCTGAACTAAGAAAAGTAATTAATAAGTTCCCTCAAAAACTCGTGAACCTTTCTGTTTCCAAAAAGACACAAATTGAAGAACTAAAAGCAAATGGTCTGATAGAGGAAACTCAAGCTGAGTTAGGTGAGCAAGGAAGGGTTCTTATAAGATATTCGGGCACTGAACCAAAAATCAGAATCCTAGTAGAGGGAAAGAATGAAGCATATGTGATTTCTCAGGCAACAAAAATAGCAGAATCCATACATAGCGAAATCGGGTCGTGAATCTCTTTATCACTGGAACAGATACTGGTGTCGGCAAGACCTATATCACTAAATTGTTGCTATCTGCTCTCACACGCACAGGAGAATCTGCTGTCGGATTCAAACCTATTGCCTGCGGCGACCGTGAAGATGCTAAAATTATCAGCGACGCTAGTCACCCTTCGCCTACATCAGTAGACACCGTTAATCCAATCTTTCTCAAAACGCCTGCCGCTCCAATGGCAGGCGCCTCCATTGAAGGAATTACCATCGATATTAATAAAATTAAATCCACACACCTCGAACTTACAAAATCCTACAACCATGTACTCACAGAAGGAGCAGGGGGTTGGGCAGTACCGATAAACTCGGAATATTCAATGGGACATCTGGCAGCGGATCTTGGAGACCCTGTCCTAATCGTAGTTAATAATAAGTTAGGAGCACTGAACCAAACGATTCTCACAGCAAATGCGGTACGAAGCATGGGGCTCGAACTGATGGGAATTATATTAAATCACATTAACGACGAGAGGGACACGGCGAGCATCACGAATCGGTCAGTCCTAGAAGAAATCATCAATCCTCCCGTCATTCTTGATATCCTACATGACGAAACGGAAATCGTTTGGCCCTTCTAAAAAACAACAGAACTCATACTTTAATTATCTTTTTTAATACTCGCCGATAAGGACTTGGCATTGGCAGATTCTCTACTTCTTCGGTGCTGAACCACTGCTCATTTTCAAGGGCACTTTCCTTCTTTGCTTCATAAACATTCATTGTGACTCGGTAGCGAGTTATCCCATATTTTTGAACAGTGAGTAAACGCAAGCCGTTCAATGATTCCGCTGCCCGCTCGGGCAACTTCCACATTCCTTTCCTCCTTCTTCCCGTCTCTTTTTCGAGTAATATTTCCTTCCCTTCAAAAGCAAAAACGACATGCTCTTGTAACTCAGTAATTTCAGGTCTCGATTTTTTTACAGGTAATTCCAAAGGATTCTCACTCAGACACCATGAAACAGCAGGACATTCCTGGCATTGGACCGACTTTGCTTTACATAGGGTTTGCCCAAGTTCCATGAGCGCAGAATTCCACGACCTTGCCCCAGACTCAGGCACCAGTTCGCCTGCCCATTTCCAGAGCTGCTTTTGACCGCCGCTCGTATCAATTCTTTCTGTAAATTCAAAGAGCCTAGCAAGGACACGAGCGATATTCGCATCTACTGCAGGAACTGCCGCATTAAACGCAAAACTTGCTACTGCTCCTGCAGTATATTGTCCAATACCAGGAAGACCCTCAATTAGGCTAAGGTCAGACGGGAAAACTCCCCCAAAATCTTTCATCACCGCAATCGCTACCTTATGAAGGTTCCTCGCTCTTGAATAATAACCTAGTCCTTCCCAGACCCTAAGCACTTCCTCCTCCGAAGCAGAAGATAGCGCTTCGAAATCCGGGAACCGTTCTAACCACTTCCTATAATAACCCCGCTCCAGGACCGTCGAAACCTGCGTTTGTTGCAACATCATCTCAGAGACTAGGATCTCATAAGGATCATTGGTCGAACGCCAAGGATAATCCTTACCAAACTCCTCAAACCAACTTATAAGAGCACTATTTAATCGCTCCGACTGATTCAGAGGGAGAGAATCTTCACATTTTAAAGCTTTCAACTGTTGTGCCATGTTCAGCTTGTGTTTAAATCATTGAGTGGCAAAACCAATCAATTCATACACTCATCCTTTAAACTTGGACCAAGTTAACGAATTGCGTGAAATCTTGGAACATGAAAATTTCGAATTCAAAACAAAAGAATATACCATTTTCTCTGCGAACAAGGATCACCTAAACATTAGTGTTTACCAAAAAGGGCCAAAAGTACTAATACAAGGCAAAAAAACTGAAGAATTCGTTCGTTTCACTCTTGAGCCCAGAATACTTGGTGAAGCCAAGCTAGGTTACGAAGAAGAACTTAATCCAGAAATGTTTGAGCCTCATTTTGGAATTGATGAGAGTGGGAAAGGAGATTTTTTTGGGCCTTTAGTTATAGCGGGCGCTTATACCGATAAAAATCTAACCCGTTCACTTCTTGATGAGGGAATAGCAGACTCAAAAAAAATAACTGATACTAAAATTAAAAAACTATCAAAAATCATTCACGATAGCCCAGGGATCGAGCATGAAATTATTATAATCGGCCCCAAGAAATATAATGAGCTTTACAGTAAAATTGGGAACCTCAATAAACTACTGGCTTGGGGGCATGCTACATGTATAGAGAGACTTTGTGAAAAACGTCCTGATTGCAACAGAGCACTAAGCGATCAATTTGCCAGATCCTCGGTCCTCACATCATCACTGGGCGAGCGAGGGAAAAACATTAAAATACAGCAGCGAACTAAGGCAGAATCAGATATAGCAGTCGCAACTGCCTCTATATTGGCCCGTGATGCATTTGTAACATGGATTGACAAGGCCACGGAGCAGTTCGGCTTTACGATCCCTAAAGGAGCATCAAATAAGGTCAAGGAAACCGGAGAAAAATTGGTTGCCCAGCATGGCACCCAAATCCTTCAGGAAGTATCAAAGATTCATTTTAAAACAGCTCAGAATTGGTTATAAGAGCATTTAGACTGCATTAACATTACAATAACATTAAAGTGCAAATGAACATCATTTTTCCGTTGCCAAATCATTTCAGATCGCTATTTGTTTCTGCCTCCTCATTACCCTAGATTTTTGAGTAATTTGGAAAAATGAATAAAATGTCCTGATATTAATTGGGCAATAAATCACTAAAAAAATTTAATGAAAACAGCCACCAAGCGTGACCTCGTAATAAAGATCAGTAATGAAACAGGAATGACCCAGCAACAGGTCTTTGACGTTATTCAGAAAACATTAGATACGATCACGCAAACGCTTGCAGCTGGAGACGAAGTGGTATTAAGAAATTTTGGTTCATTCCAGGTAAAGGAAACAAAACAAAAAATCGGCCGTAATCCAAACAAGCCAGGTACCGATGTCATTATACCACCAAGGGCAATAGTTAAGTTCAAGCCCGGTAAAGAGATGAAAGAACGTGTTGCGACCGTTTTACCTCAGATACAAAACTCAGAGGAATCCCAGCCGAGCACAGTACCAACTGCATCATAATTTGATCTTTAAGGAATTTCCTCGACTAGCAGGTCCCTAGTAATCTCATAGCCTTTTTCATTCCTTTTTTATTTGATCGGCAATTGATGTTACCGCTTCAATTCCGGGAGTCCCTTTAAAATCCAATAAAGCATTGGATAAAATTTCCAAAGCAGATCCTTTGTCTCCAAGTGCTAACTTGCCTTGAGCACGAAGCAACCGGATCCTCAATTGATCTTCGGAATTTTCATATAAAACGGCGGCCCTTTTAAAAACCTCATCCGCATCTTTATATTTTTTTTCAGACATCATATAGAGGCCCGTCGACTCCAAGATTTTTCCACTCTTTAATGAGGCGGCTGCTTTATCCAAATTAGAAATCAATTGCTTCGGTTCAGATGCCCACCGTAAGACAGCAATACGGAAAGCTTTGAAATCATCGTCCTGACCAGCTTCAATCTCGCTCTTAATGATGAAGGGTTGGTATAAAGGATCTCCAATCATCACCTGCATCCACGAAAATACCGGAGTCGCTATCCAGCCTGCCTCCGCAAAAGTAAAACCAGCCAAAAAACGTGCATTAAACAGGTCGAGATGCGTAGACATCTGTAAAAAAGGCTCATAAACATTCCCCAGAACAGCACATGCTCCACGAGAAAGTAATGGTCCTGACCAGTTCTTTAGAGTCGTGCGAAGTGTACTAGCAGAATATGAATGAATGTGTGCTGCTACTGCCCCTCTTTTAAATTGAAAGCCCTGATCAATGAACGGTCCCTGTGCATTCTGCGTGTACCACCCAAAATATAAAATAATATCTTTACCGAGTGGATAACCTTTTGGAACACGGGTAGAAAACCGATCAACTAATGTAGGAATACCTGCCTTCCTGTAAAAAGCACTGCAAGTCTCAAGCCAATCATCACCAATCTTATAGGCTGCTCCTTTCTCTTTGGCCAGATTAGCAATATCGATCAGAGCCATTCCCCACAATCCAGATCCTTCAACAGCTATGGCGTCATCTATGAGTCGTTTGGCTGTCGCATAATTGGGCCCGTCAATCCTAGAAGTCAGGAGGATGTCCGGAATTCCTCCCCGATCAGTTGACCTGAAGTAAGGATTACCTGCTGCTCCACTAAGCTTTGACAGATTCATGCTCAAGCAGGCAATCTCAGAATCAATACTAGCAGCATCATTGTTCCCCGGTCCAAGATTAGTCGAGGACTTTTGCTTTGAATCCTCTGATACGGAACTTTTCACCTTAAGAGGCATCCCAAAAATAATTGCAGCAAACTTCATTTTTGTATGAACAGCTCGCAGGTTTCCTTGATTATCTTCTTTTCTTTCCCACCAACCATTAGCATCAAATTGTTTGCGGAGTGGTTCCAGTATCGTCTTTTTATATTCCGACCGAGTAATGATTTCCTCGGTCGAACACTTCATCCCAATTAAATTCTCAAACGGAATATTTCTCTTACCGGCATAATACGCAGCCAATTTCCTAGAATCGGCCACATTCTGATTGTAGATCACAAGTGTAGCAGACGCGTACTGACTATTTTTAACGGACTCCTGAGCAGAGGCAGAAGAAAAGAAGTAAACAAAGAGAAAAATTGAAATCCAGTTGAAATCAATAATTCGCTGATCAAATCCCATCATAATAATAATTTTCGATTAAATTAAAATACACACTCCTCATAGATTCGAATACAGATTAAAATGAAATGTTTGCAATCTTGAACTTAATTTCCATGTATTAAGAACTAAAATCAATGTTTCATCGTATCCACTTAATTGATTCTCATTGAATCCCAAGAAGCCTTCAATATGGTTTACATTGTCCAATAAAATACATTTTGTTCATGAAATCCCTCAAACCCTTTGCCCTACTGATTTTTTCCATGGTCTGTTTTTGCAACTGTTCGCAAAAACTTGTCCGCGTGCAGCCTTATGATCGTGGAAACTTATCACAGATAGGAATGTCTGGGGACTTAAATTCACTAATCACCACCATGACAGAGCATGGATACTTTTCGAGAGAGGGTAGCTTTGGTGGTGGTTTAGTAGGTGGCGGCGGATGTGGTTGCAATTGATGCAAATGAAGATGCTAAAAAACAACAAGATCAAATTCTACGGTAAGCAATTACCAAAGGCGGGAATCACCAGTCTGATATTGAATAAAGGCGCAGCATCCCATTTTATTACCTATGAATCCCAGTTCATTGGTTCAGCGGCAATCACTCAGATCATCAAATGGTCTTCAGTCACCGTTGCCAGTTTGGGCGCCTATGATGCAGTGAGTGGCGCTACGCAAATCACGCAAATTGCCCCATCATCAGGATCATCAACAGTACCCGCTAAAGCGGGTGAATTATTGAATCTAGTCTACCAGATCACTGGCGCTCCTCACCGCGCTCAGAGCTGGGCCGTGATAGGCGAACTGCCTGAAGGCCTCAATCATTTAAACTCAACCAACAGTAACACGGATGGCATCACTGGAATTCCAACGCAACCAGGAAATTACATAATAAGAGTTAGAGCTTATAAAAGCTCTAACAACAGCGGCTATAATTACACTAAAACTTTCACCATTGAAATTGCACCAGGCTCGGAACCTCCCGTCATATCTTCTCAGCCCGAAAGCCTTACAATTACTTCGGTCAAAAAAACGACCCTCCAAGTCACTGCATCTGGAAACGAAATGAAATACCAATGGTACCAAGGAGTATCCGGAAACACATCTACTCCACTCGCTGGCGCGACCAATCAATCATTAGAGATTGGACCACTTTTGGCAGATTCTAATTATTGGGTTCAAGTTTCTAACGGTGTCGGAACAGTTGGTTCACAAACAGCTACTATAAAGATTTTAGACAATTATACTAGCTGGGCTGAGAAAAATTTTGGGGCTAATCCGATTGACGCTGAAATTTCAGATCCTGCAAAAGATCCTGACGGTGATGGTCTAACGAACAAATTTGAGTATATAATAGGCTCATCACCTATAGAACAAAGTCTCGACCAGGACACTGCAATCCTAATCAAAAACTCTAAGATTGAGCTCTCATTTATGACCAAATCTACCAAAGGAGAAGGTTACGCTGGACTGGAGCGTGTCTACACCGTCGAAGAGTCCAATGATATTTCCAAGGACTCATGGAAAACGGTTCCTAAATACCAAAATATTATTGGAAATGGACAGAAAATCACTATCTCAGAATCCATCAATAACGGTAAAAAATACTATCGACTAAAAGTTCATATCAGGAAAAAATCTTGAATGACCTCCAAGTCTCATTACCCAATTATTCTAACCTGCTTACTGCCATGGACCAGCTCTAAGGCCAATGAGTACGAATATGGGTATCAATTATATGACGAAGGGGATGAGAGGATCAGGGTCGAAGCCAATTACTTTAGAGGTAAGATCGATCTGACAGATGAATCCACTTTCAGATTCCAGCTCCTTAATGACGCAATCACAGGATCATCACCTACGGGCGTTCTCCCAGGTGGAGATCAACCTTTCATATCTGATCTTGAAGATGTGAGGACTGGGATACTGGCTGCACTCCAATACAGTATAGAAGATCAAAGGATAGAGCTCGAGCTCTCAAAAAGCGAAGAATCTGATTATTTTTCAAACGGAATCTCATTGAATTATGAGAAGGATTATAATCTTGGCAACACCACAGTAGCTCTAGGATTTAATTACCTAGATGATGTTGTCAAAGTTCCTCTCCTAGATGATGAGAAAAAAGACAGCTATGACATATTTGCCGGAGTGACCCAAATTCTAGGTAAAAACACAGTTGTTTCTGCAGACCTCACTCTCGGATACGCAGAAGGTTATCTTAACGATCCTTATAAAGTAGTTCAAAGAAACGAAGACTTTGTGATTGCCCCAGGAATCAGTGTCCCCATCGTTAATATTTATAGGGAGAACAGACCCGATAGCCGGTTCAGACAAATCCTCCATCAGGAGACTAAGCATTACTTTGAATCACTCAAAGGAACACTCAAAGCCGCCTTTCGCCTATCCAACGATGACTATGGAATCTTCTCACAAACCGCTGAAGTAGAATGGCGCCAAGAAGATAATGATAAACTCCTCATATCGCCTTTTTATAGATTCTACAATCAGAACAGTGCCGACTTTTTCGTAAAAAGTCTAAATCAACTCAATATTGATACTCCGGCAGATAAACCTAATGGCAGTGGCCCCAACTACTCAGCGGACTACCGTTTGTCATCCCTCCACGCAACAAGTATAGGCCTTAAGATCAATTATAAAGTCAATGAGAACCTCTCTATTTCCGGAGCCTACGAGCATTACGCAATGGAAGGTATTGGAACTGATTCAGCACCTTCACAAGCGTATCCTACAGCCAACACTTTTAGCATCACGGCTCAAATCAAATTTTAGAAATGACTCATGAGTGCTCCGGACCTGAGCAAATTTCTAACACCTAGTCCTCTAGGAGTACGGGAACTCCATTTTCGCGCACTCGGAACAGAGTGCCATGTCAAGATACGGTTAGAATCAGAAGGAGAAGCGCTTCAATTTGCTGCCGATACTTTGGATTGGATTAAAAATTTTGAAGAAAAGTATTCCCGCTACCTAGACACTTCTATTATCTCAAAAATCAATGACGCTGCCGGTCAATCCTGGATCGAAATCGATGACGATGCGGAGCGACTACTTAACGTGGCGGATGAGGTATTTAGGAAAAGTGATGGTATCTTGGATGCTACAATGTTGCCTCTCGCCAAGGTCTGGGACTGGAAGAAAATTCATCAACAACTACCAACTCAAGAGAACATCCAAGAAGCTATTAGACTGACAGGCTGGGATAAGATCGAGCGCCGAGAAGGTGCAATCTTCTTACCCGAGAAAGGCATGGGCCTTGATTTTGGAGGATTTGGAAAGGAGCTCGCAGTCGATGCCCTTATCGAGATCTCCCGCCGCCATAACATTAAAGATGTTCTTATCGATCTTGGAAGAGACGTCTATGCGAGCGGCGGCAACGGAAAGCACAAATTCTGGCACATCGGAATTGAGGACGGGAAGAACCCAGGGAATTGTCTCGCTAGCCTCGCCATCAATGATCGAGCCGTCTCATCATCAGGCACTTATGCCCGGCATTTCATGCACGATAACAAGAGGTACGGCCATATCATTGATCCTCGTTCAGGATGGCCGACCAGTAACGGCGTTAATTCAGTCACAGTAATCGCCAAGAGCTGCCTTGAAGCGGGAATCCATAGCACCATCTGTTATATTCTTGGAGTGGATGAAGGTCTAAATTTCTCTTCAAAATTCCCTGAAGTTGATGTCTGCATTCAGTCCGATCAGGGCATGGAAGGGAACCCACAATTTGAAAGGTGGTTAGTCAAAGAGGATAACGACAAAGGGGGCTGATCATTGCCCGAATTCTGAACGCAGAATATCAAGGTAGAAAGAACCGTAGTCATGGTAGAGATTATCTTCCGTGAAGAAATTTCCTGACTTCGAATCGTCTTTTGAAACTGGTAACTTGGCTTTCCCTGAAGTCGGTTCAATTTGAGTATCCTCATACCATTCATTAAAAGAGGTCACCATGATCATGTTCTTTGCTTTCGGGTCAGCTAGCGGCATCGCAACGTCTTTTATCATGGAACGAAAAAGGTCTCCTTCTTTTGATCCTTTAACATCATCAAAAAAGCGTGACCTACCAGGATTCCCTTTACGCACAGCACGATCATTGTAACCAGGAGCAATGGCAGGCACAAATCCAGCACCAGCCTTATTGGCTTTAATCTTTGCTTTAGAGTAATTATTCTTTAAGCGCTCGATCCCAGCCTTAGTGCCTCCTGTAATTTTAGTCGATTGACCATAGACATCGTATGCCGTTATAGCGTTCCACTGACTCGCCGCACTGGCAGGATAGTTAGGACCAAAGACGTCATCTCCAACAATGTATAGGTTCGGGTATTTAATTCGCAGAGACTTCAAAGCTTTCTTACCGTCGTCACGCCTGAAGTAAACACGAGTCAGGTATATAAATACAACAGGCTTCCCATCAACTTTAAGATAATTCGGATGATTAAAGTACTGCTCATTAAAGTAATCAAAATCAGGCACTAAATTTTTATAGCTTGGGCTCCTCATCGAACCTAACCGACCCGTTGATTCATAAAGGACGGCATATTTCAGCTTATCGGCATCAGGATGCTTCAAAATATGGTCCTTGAATGTTTCATCCTGACGGTTCTTTCCCCACCAACTCACTGACCAAAAATCAATTCCAGCATGCTTGGACTGTTTAATATGACCCTTAATAACTTTTGGGTCACGGCTATCATAAACACCCAATTTAGGAAGCTGCACTGGCTTTAATCTC
Organism: Verrucomicrobiales bacterium; assembly: GCA_014239335.1. GTDB lineage: Bacteria > Verrucomicrobiota > Verrucomicrobiia > Verrucomicrobiales > DEV007 > EC70. The sequence continues at coordinate 3,480 of JAAZZC010000175.1, read as the reverse complement.
CCCCTCAAAGCTTTTTTCATCCACCCGATATCATTTTCATTTTTTGGCGCCTCATACCAAGCATAGTAGTAAGCGCCCAACATAAAGCTCTTATCTTTAGTCAAGTTCTCAGCTTGAGCATGAGAAAATGTCGAAAGAATAAATGCAGCTACAGCAACTTTCACGATCAGCATATTATTCATGGTGAATAAGTAAAAAATCACAGGCTTAATTTCAATCCATCGTAAGCGATACGAACATTCTCGGGAAGGTTCAACTCATCTCTTTCATGCATAACGTCATGAGAAATATGGGTAAGCCAAGTCTTCTTGGATCTCAATTCCTGAGATATCTCAACGGCTTCGGAAACAGAGATATGCGTAGGATGAGGAGTATGTCTTAACCCATCAATAATAAGGCATTCAACATCTTTTAATGCATTCATTCCTTCTTCATGAATTTTTTTACAGTCCGGAATATATCCAAGTAGTGGTGAATCATTCTGATAAAAGGCAAAACCTATACACTCAACCTTTCCGTGCTCGACGGGAATAGGAATCACTTTCAATTCAGATAAATTAAAGGCCCCTTCTATGGGTATAGCGTCAGGTTTGAAGTAACCTGGATAACGATTCTCACCATTAAAAATATAAAAAAAGCACTTACTCAGAGCTTCAATGCAGCTGAGCTGGGCATAGATTGGAAGCGTATCTTCTGCTCTAGGGGTAAATCTTCTTAGATCATCAAGACCCATAATATGATCAGCATGAGGATGAGTGATTAACACTGCATCAACGGATTTAATTCCTTCCCTTAGGCATTGTTGTCTCAGATCGGGACCGCAATCAACGAGCACGCTCTTCTCATTCGTTTTGATCAGAATGGAGGTTCTGAGTCGTTTGTCTTTAGGGTCTGGGGATTCACATACTTCACAGGTACAGCCCACCATGGGCACACCGACCGAAGTGCCTGATCCTAAAAATATGACCTCAAGTTCTTGCATGAAATGCTTCTAATTAAAAGTTCAGCTCATTCCATAAGTATATAAAGGGCTAAAATACTGTTTTCTTAAATATTAAGTTATATTGTTCACTTGAACACTTGTGTGTTTGTACATACTGTATGGGTAAATTTCAGACAATGCTTACATTACTTAAAATCAATAATTTGGCACTGATCGAAGAGGTCGTGTGGGAAATGGGATCTGGGCTGATCGGTATCACGGGCGAAACGGGATCGGGAAAATCCATGGTCATTGGAGCACTAAAACTGATCGTGGGCCAGAGAGCTGACACCGAACTAATAAGGACCGGAGAAAATACCTGTACTGTTGAGGCCATATTTGACCTAAAAGATTGCCGTGAAATTAACTCGATACTGGAGACGGCAGGCCTCGAGCCGTGTTCCGAGAATCAATTAGTCATAAGAAGAGTCCTTGATAGGAAGGCCACAAATAAGCAGTTTATTAATTGCTCGCCCGTGACTCTGAACACACTCAAGAAGGTAGGTAAATTACTCGTTGATCTTCACGGACCCCATGACCACCACTCATTATTTTCAAGCGAAAGGCAACTTTCATTACTCGATGCTTATGCAGGATTAACAGAAATTACAAATCAGCATTCTTTGGCCTATAAAAAATTCAAATCCCTTCAGAGTGAATATGATGAACTCATTAATTCGGAAAGAAGTAACGAACAAGCTATTGACCTTTTAAAGCACCAGATCAATGAGATCGATGAAGCGGACATTAAAGAAGACGAAGAGGAGAAATTGTATAAAAGGTATCAGGTGAGCAGAAATTCCAAGAGCTTACTGGAAGCCTCAAGCAAAATCATCAGTGAGCTTCATGGCGAAGAACATTCAGTCATTGATCAACTCATGCAACTCATGCGCTCATTCAAAGAATTAGAAAAGTTTGATTCATCAGCTACCAGATACACTGAAAAGTTTGAGAATGCACTAGTTGAAATTCAGGAATTACAAAATCAATTAGAAACCTATACTGGTAGTATTGAGATGGAACCTTCAAGGATTGAGGAAATCGAATGTCGGGTCGATCTCATTGAAACGCTGAAGAGAAAATACGGTAACAGCCTTGGCGAGGTTCTCGGTTTCAGGAAGTCAGCTCATGAAAAATTAAATAAAAACGAAAATAGGCATGAAGAATTAAAGCGGCTAGAGACAGAAATCGAGGAAGCTCAGTCAGAAATGCTCAAAATATCTGAAAAAATTACTAAAAAACGTATCATTGCTTCACCAAAGCTCGCCAACTTAGTCACAAACGAACTGAAAGACTTAGGATTTAAGAAATCAATTTTTGAGATTTCTCTGGAGAAAAAAGAGAAGCCCACATCAATGGGCACCGAAAGTATAGAGTTCCTTTTTGCTCCTAATCCTGGAGAACCATCCAAAGCATTACGATCAATTGCATCAAGCGGTGAAATGTCTCGAGTGATGCTTGCATTGAAGAGCACTTTAGCGGGCGAGGATGCAATACCTGTACTGGTATTTGATGAAATAGACGCCAATGTCGGAGGAGCAATTGCCCAATCAGTTGGAATTAAAATGGCTTCACTAGGAAAGAGTCATCAGGTCATATCTATCTCCCATCTACCTCAGGTAGCTTCCCTATCAAAGTCCCACTATGTGGTGAAGAAAGAATTCACGGACGGAGGACGCACACGGTCAGAAATCATGAAAGTGGATGGCAAAGAACGGGTCGCTGAGATTGCACGAATGCTTGGTGGAGAAAAAAAATCGGCCCAACAGCATGCGCACAGCTTAATGCAAACTGCTGCTTAAATCGTAGCCATCAGCAAAGATAACCATAGATCATCTACCGACACCAGGAGTCTTCATTTGACGTCGGTAAATGGATCCTCCGCTCGCGACATAGAGATAACGAAGTCCCTGACCTGAAAATGCCAAGCTCACTACAGAATTGTTCGGGTCAGGACCCAAAATTACACCTCCGAGCCTTGCTGTAGGGTCAAACATCTGGATGCCCAAATCTGAGCACACATAATAACGGCCCAATGAGTCCACGTCACAACCGTCCCCTTTACTTTGAGCATTCTTGCCGCGTATCCGAAGAGATCCATAAGGAGCCTTAAAACTTAGTGAATTATCTTTATCTATTCTGAAAAACCAAACCTCTCTTTCGAGGTGATCGGAAACAAATAGCGTTCCTCCTTTCGGAGTCAATGCGATTCCGTTCGGTTTGAGGATGCCACTGTCAACAATCTTCAAGACCTTCTGCTCCTTGCTCAGATCGATGTGGTACACTCTCTGCGAAAAAGTCTCGGTAAAATACAAGTGATTGTCCTTAGTCACTACCAAATCGTTGGGTCGGACATTATCCACAATCACTTCCAGGTCCTTCCCTCCTCGGAGTGCACAAATGCGCCGGGCCCTTCCCTGACAAATATAGAGCACAGAATCCTCACCAAATTGGAGCCCGCTAACACCTTGTAAAGGAGGACCAAAATCAGAGACTTT
>JAAZZC010000216.1 GCA_014239335.1 Verrucomicrobiales bacterium | reverse complement strand
GATCAAAAAGCAAAATTCTATAGAGGTCGAACCCTAGTCGGAATATCAAAAATATCAAGTGGACGAGAAGGACATAGTACACCGCCAGGAAAATATAAGATACTTCAAAAAAATGCCGACCATGTATCAAATATATATGGGATTTGGAAATCATCTGATGGCATGATCGTCAACGATGATGTTGATATCCGTAAGCAGCCCGTTCCTCCTCCCGGACTAATTTATGAAGGAGCACCAATGCCAAATTTTATGCGCATCACTCCTGGAGGAGTTGGCATGCATGCAGGTTATATACCTGGATACCCCGCCTCACACGGATGCATACGAATGCCTGAAAGAATGTCACAAGCATTCTTTCATAACGTTTCTGTGGGTACTAAGGTCATTGTAGAACCCTAACCTCAATTGAATCTCATAACTTGATTCAATGGAAATAAGTCCATCCAAGCTCAATAACTGGTTAAATGAAATAGACTCCTCTCTATTGCAAATCATTGATTGCAGAGAACCAGACGAATGGGACATCTGTCACATCGAAGGGGCAAGGCTCATACCTTTGTCAGTTTTTGTAGAATCAATTAATAAATTCAAAGGTTCTGAATCAATGACATTCGTCATATATTGCCACCATGGAATACGCTCTTTACATGCGACCCATCAGATGAGATCAAAAGGATTTCAAAACACCTACAGCCTAGCCGGAGGAATAGAACGATGGTCTTATGATATTGACCCTACAATAGCCCGATACTAATTCTAATCTGATCGTGGATTTCTATTTCTGGAAAATGTGCGCAACCGAAGCCCATTAAGTCGTATGAAACCTGTGGCATCATCTTGATCGTAAGCTTCTTCAGAACCTCCCTCCATCGTAGCAACGTCCTCATTATAGAGGCTCTGCTCGCTCCTGACTCCTGCTGCAATCACATTCCCTTTATACAACTTCACACGAACCTCTCCACTCACATCCCTCTGGCTCTCAGAAATAAGAGCTTGAATAGCTTCACGCTCAGGGGCAAACCAAAATCCATTATAAACTAACTCGGAATACTTAGGAATAAGACTATCACGAAGATGCATCACCTCCCTGTCCATTGTAAGGCTTTCAATTATTCGATGCGCTTCAAATAAAATGCCCCCGCCAGGAGTTTCGTAAACTCCTCTACTCTTCATTCCCACAAATCTATTTTCCACCATATCAACTCGACCAATTCCATGCTTACCTCCTAGAGAATTTAGTACCATCATAACTCCGTAAGGTGAAAAAAGTGTATACTCACCATTCTCACCCGATGAATTAATACCAACCTCTTCTGACAAATCCGACAAACCGTCAAATTTTAAACCAACTGGATTTCCATTCTCGAAAAGAATTTGCACGTACTCTGGATCATCAGGTGCGTCTTGAGGTGAAACTGACAGGACATACATGTCCCGACAATCCTCTCCACTTGCGTCATACCATGGATCCTCTAATATCCCACTTTCAAAACTTATGTGCAGAAGGTTCCTATCCATGGAATAAGATTTTGCAGCACTGGCCTGAACTGGAATTCCTTGCTTCTCAGCATATTCAATCATTTCAGCACGGCCTGGAAATTCAGCACGGAAGTCAGCCATTCTCCAAGGAGCTATCATTTCAAGATCAGGAGCCAACGAAGCTGTAGAGAGCTCGAATCTGACTTGATCGTTACCTTTGCCTGTCGCTCCATGAGCTAAAGCCTGAGCCCCTTCTGCCCTTGCCACATCTATCATCCCTTTAGCTATAACAGGTCTTGCTATACTCGTTCCGAGCCAATACTTACCTTCATAAATGGCTCCTGCTTGAAACATTGGAAAGATAAAATCTTCAGCAAATTCCTCCTTCAAATCTCCTATATAACATTTTGATGCTCCAGTATTCAATGCCTTTTCCTCAAGCCCATCTAGCTCTTCTCCCTGACCCACATCGGCGCAATAGGCTATGACCTCCGCATCAAAACGCTTTTTTAACCATATTAATAAGACAGATGTATCCAAGCCTCCTGAATATGCGACAACAATCTTTTTGCTCATACTGGACGAGACACTAGGTCAGAGGTTACTCTTGTCAATCCATGCAATCACTGATCGCTTTAATTTATGTAGGAATCGGCGGATTCTTTGGGGCAATTTGCCGCTGGAGTTTGGGTTCGATGCTTAAAAAATCTTTGGGCGACCCCTCTTTTCCTTACCCAACATTGCTCATTAATCTCATAGGATGCTTTGCGATTGGTATAGCCTATTCTATATGGGAAAATAATAATACAGCAAAATTATTTATCATTATCGGCTTCCTTGGAGGCTTCACCACTTTTTCAACATTCGGATTGGAATTGTTAACTTTGATCCGTGCAGGATCTTTAGGTATGGCAGCCCTTTATGTCAGTCTGAGTAGCTTACTAGGTATATTTCTTGTATGGCTCGGAATGACTATAGCTAGATTGAATTGAACCGTTCCCCCCGTAGTAGCCCTTTCCTAAATAGCCCTAATCTGATATGGCTGCATTCTTACAAATATCTGCAAAACTTTCTGGATCAAGACTTGCTCCACCAACTAACGCTCCGTCAACATCTTCCTGCCCCATAAGCTCTTTCGTGTTATCTGGCTTCACGCTACCTCCGTACTGAATTCGAATCTGGTCAGCTACACTATCACCGAAAATCTCTCTAATCACAGAACGCGTAAATGCATGAGCCTCTTGAGCCTGTTCTGGCGTTGCTGTACGGCCTGTTCCTATGGCCCAAACTGGTTCATAAGCTATGACTGTCTGAATCATATTCACAGAATCAAGATCCTTTAACCCATCTTCAAGTTGCCTCCTCAGGACTGATTCAATTTCACCACCATCGCGCTCTTCTAATGTTTCACCTATACAAAAAATCGGATTAACACCAGCTGCGTGTAAAGATTTAGCCTTAGCATTAATCAACGCATCATTCTCTCCAAAAATAGCACGCCGTTCACTGTGACCAATGATAACGTAATCAACTCCTATATCTTTTAGCATGCCGATACTAATTTCTCCTGTAAAAGCACCACTTTCCTCAAAATGGCAGTTCTGTGCTGCGAGGGCAGTCGTACTACTATTAACTAATAATTCTTTTGATGCGGACAGAGCAATGAATGCTGGAGCAATTGCAATATCAACGAGGCTAGATCCTCCAACTAAATTTTCAAATTTCTCAATGAATTGCACAGCCTCTGTTGCTGTTTTATTCATCTTCCAGTTAGCGGCAATGATTGGTTTACGATTCATGGTTATAATTGGGTTAATCTAATTTTAATGTCATTGGAAATTTCCTATATCATCAAGAGCTGCAACTCCTGGTAAAACTTTTCCTTCTAATAATTCAAGAGAAGCTCCTCCTCCAGTTGAAATAAATGTGATCTGATCAGCAAAGCCAAACTGCTTTACCGCAGTCACTGAATCACCACCACCGATGATACTAACTGCACCACTGTTAGCCACCGCCTCTGCCACTGATCTGGTCCCTTTGGAAAAAGCATCTATCTCAAATACACCCATTGGACCATTCCATACGATTGTACCTGCACCTTTTATAATTTCACAAAACTCTTGGATCGCTTGCTGCCCAATGTCCAAGCCTTCCCAACCATCACGGATCAATCCCCCATCATCGTAAGGTTCTATGTTCCTGACATTCGCCTCATTAGAAAAATCATCAGCCTCAATACTATCTGCAGGGAGCATAAGATTAACACTCCTTTTAGCTGCCTCTTCCAACAGACCTTGGGCAATCGGAATATCTTCATCAACGGCATAACTCTCCCCTATTGAATGGCCTTGAGCTTTTCTAAAAGCATACTGCATCGCCCCTCCAATCAATATGGTATCTGCCTTATCAAGCAATGCTCTAATGACTCCTATCTTATCAGAAACTTTCTTTCCACCTAAAATAACAACGAAGGGACGCGCAGGATCTTTTAGCTCTTCCTGAAGGTATTTAAGTTCCCTTTCTAACAGAAAACCCATGGCGCATTCGTCAACGTGGCTCGCAACGCCAGCAGTTGAAGCGTGAGCACGGTGAGCTGTTCCGAATGCATCGTTAACATAAATATCAGTTAACTCTGCTAGCTGCCTCGAAAAGACTTCATCATTTTCAGTTTCCTCCTTATAAAAGCGTACATTTTCTAAAAGCAATACTTCACCTTCACTTAAGTCATAGATCGCTTCATTGACCTTCTCACCTACACAATCTTCAACGAATGAAACATCCTTGCCTATCAATTCACCAAGCCTTGAGGCAACAATCTTTAAGGAAAAATCGGGATTCCTATCACCTCCTGGCCTCCCTAAATGGGAACAAAGGATTACCTTAGCCCCATTATCAAGCAAATGCTTGATGGTGGGAACTGCTCCATCAATACGAGTATCATCCGTTATATTGCCTTCATCATCTAACGGGACATTAAAGTCGCACCTCACAAGAACCTTGCGTCCACTTAATGAAATATCACGTATAGTCTTCTTGAGCATTATTTATAAAGATTCACTAGAGACTAAAGGCACCCCGGTAGGGGTGCCTTTAGTCGAAAAGTTCTAAGTAATATAAAAGCTATGCACCAATCAGAAGATTCATTGCCTCAATGGCTCGATTGCTATATCCCCACTCATTGTCATACCATCCAACAATCTTAACAAGATCACCTCCCATTTCGAGTGTCACATCAGCATCGAGAATACAGGAATGCGGATTCCCAACAATATCCATTAACACTGGCTCTTCCTCCGTATACTCCAAGATTCCTTTAAGGGCTCCCTCAGCAGCCTCTTTAAATTTAGCATTAATCTATTCAACTGTAGTTTTATTACTCAGTTGAGCAGTGAAGTCGGTGACCGAACCTGTAGGGGTAGGGACTCTAAATGCGCCACCATTGAGTTTACCTTTCATTTCCGGAATAACTTCTCCAATAGCTCTAGCCGCACCTGTGCTAGAAGGGATAATGTTTACGGCAGCTGATCTCGCACGACGGAAATCACTATGAGGAGAATCCAATAACCTTTGATCACCTGTGTAACTGTGAATCGTACTCATTACACCACGCTCAACGCCAAATGCATCATTAAGAACTTTAACCATAGGAGCCAAGCAGTTCGTTGTGCAGCTAGCATTCGATACAACATTATGCTCATCAGGATTATACTTATCAGAG
>JAAZZC010000272.1 GCA_014239335.1 Verrucomicrobiales bacterium | reverse complement strand
CTTCTCGTCTTTACGGGTGCAATGCCTTCCGAAATTATGAGAGGACAATTCCGCGATATCACTTTTTACCAAGTTGGAATGCCGACAATCCTCATCAAAGGAACAAAGAACGAATCAAGATTAAGAAGAATCCCTATTCAGCCAAACTTACAGCATCTGATTCTACCTTGGATGGATATAATTAAATCGAAATCGAAAGAATATTTCTTCCCAGATGGATTAATGGAAGATGGAGAAATAAACAAAAATAAATGGAGATACCATTTCGATAAGATATCGAAAAACAAAAACCTTCTTATAGGGCAGAGATATCTCCAATGGCCAAAGCTTATAAATCGCCATACCTACGCCAGCATGAGAGTTGCAAATGGAGTTCCTCTTAATGTTGTGAAGGAAGAAATGGGGCATGAATATAAGTCCATGACTACTTTGAAACACTACATCGATCACCATCTTGATATAGATGATGGAACTACGTTTTGGAATATAGGTTTAGAGAATCCTAGCCGTCTGAATAATGTCGTAGGGCATTAAAAGGGCATTACAGAGATTGAGGGTTGCTTTCAAAAGTGAAGAGATTATTCTTCAACACTCTATTTTACAGAGCAAAAATCAAAAGGAAGGGTGGCTGAGCTCGGTTTAAGGCGCTTGATTCGAAATCAAGTGTAGGGGCAACTCTACCGTGGGTTCGAATCCCACCCCTTCCGCCAATTTTGCAGAGTTTTAAGAAAACAGAACTTTTCAAAAGAAACGGACATGCCTACGCTTAACCCTAGGTGAGATTTCAATTAACATTTGCGTCCGTCCTATTGACGATCGGCTGGACGCTGGGTGCTCCAGATGGAGTCGATCTTGCGAAGCCGGAAGACCGCACCGATCACTGGTCTTTTAAACCCCTCGCCCAGTTTAAAGCCGACTGGAACATTGACGCGTTTATTAAGGAGAAACTAATAGCTAATGGTTTAGCTATGTCACAGGCGGCAGACCGCCTAACATGGCTCCGACGTGTTTACTTTGATTTGATTGGGCTTCCACCGTCACCGGAACAGGTAACGGCATTCCTCACCGACACTGATTCTGGAGTACACGACCGCGTCGTTGATCAACTACTCGCTTCGCCGCGCTATGGGGAGCGATGGGCCCAACACTGGCTCGATGTTGTGCGCTATGCAGATACTCACGGATTCGAAGTAAATACGCCACGCCCAAACGCGTGGCCATATCGGGACTACGTGATCGCGGCCTTCAATAATGATACACCCTTTGACCAATTCATCCGCGAACAAATAGCAGGAGATCAGTTCGGCAAGGATGCCGGGACCGGTTTTCTAGTAACGGCAGCTCGCCTGTTACCAGGCCAGATTGGCAAAGATGCTGCATCGATGCGGCTCGCGCGCCAAGACGAGTTAGGTGAAATCGTCATCAACACCAGTGAGGCATTTCTCGGGCTCAGCGTTGGTTGTGCTCGCTGTCACAATCACAAATTTGATGCTATCTCGGCAAAGGATTACTACTCCATGCAGGCGTTCTTTGCCGGAGTGTCCTACGGCGAGCGTCCGATCCAATCGTCCGAATCAGAGGCCTTACACAAGCAGAAGGAAGAGTTGAAATCCCGTGTACGTGAAATTGATCGTGCCGTGGCCGGTCTCGTACCTCTCGCTCGGTCAGGCGTGGAGCGACCGCCAGTTAAAGCCTCAATCAATGTCGAAAGATTTGCTCCGGTTAAGGCACGGAAAATCAGGTTCACCATCCAAAAGACAAATCTGTACGAGCCCTGCATTGATGAACTAGAAGTATTCGACTCAAATGGCAACAACATTGCTCTCTCATCACTCAACGTGACTAGGAGCGCCTCAGGTAGCAAAGAAGAACCTAACCGGCACCAGCTTGATTTTATTAATGACGGAAAGTTTGGTAATACTCACAGCTGGATGTGCAATGAAAAGACCGGATGGGTAATGCTCGAATTTCCTATCGAACATACTATTGAACGTGTCGTCTGGGCACGGGACCGTGACGGCAAGTTCAAAGACAGGCTGGCGCTTGAATACGTGATCGAGGTTGCCGATGATTCGGGAAAATGGCAGGCAGTGGCAGATTCGAAGGACCGCCGATCACTAATCGATATCGTTAACGGAGTCGTTGAACCTGGCCCGGGACGAACTGGAAATAACGTTTTTGAAAATGCGTTCGACGGTGATGTCGGAACCATGACCTTCACAACAAATGGTGGCACAGTAACGGCCCCACAGCGCTCACTACTGGCGCTCGAAGAGGGAGCAATTCACAGCCTTTCGCATATCCGCATTAATGACATCGAGGGTAACGACAATAATGGCCGCATGAAACAGATCACTGTGCGCGTCACTACCGATTCTGATAAGGATCTCACTGCAAGAGCCTATTCCGATGTCACTAATCTCTCAGTCAAAATGTTCAGCGGTGATGCGAATCCTCTGCCTAATGTTGTCATCAACGGCAACACGATTGAACACCTCGATACTGAACATGATGGGTTTTATTCTATCGTTTTCGATCCAGTACCGGGAGCCACCGGCATCGAATTGGAATGGGCAAATGAGAGACAACACAAGCACTGGACGATACGCGAAATTGAAGCCTGTACCAGCGCCCCTGAAGTACAAAAGAATCAAGTTGGTGTAATCGCTCAGGATCCCAAACAACAATCAAAGTCCAAGTCCCTAATGCAGGAGAAAAGCAATATAGAGGCTCAGCTAAGAGAATTTTCCAAATCCAGATCAGTCTTTGGAGGGATTTTTGGCAAACCCGATCCAGTTCACATTTTAAATCGTGGCGATGCCGAACAACCCGAAGAGGAAGTTACTCCAACTGTGCTGAGTGCACTCGGTGATTTATCTTTAGCAAAAGATGCGCCTGAATCGGAGCGCCGGGTAGCATTGGCAAAATGGATAGCTGACGAGAAAAATCCACTCACAGCTCGTGTTGCAGTCAATAGGATCTGGCAGGGACATTTCGGGATCGGAATCGTTGAGACAGCAAATGATTTCGGTAAGATCGGCGCCGCCCCATCTCACCCCAGACTCCTTGACTGGTTAGCCGCGGAATTTATCCGATCAGGTTGGTCAGTGAAGCACTTGCACCGTTTAATCGTTCTATCAGATACTTACCGACAATCGGAACAGATCGTGACACATGCGAGTGCCAAAGATGCCGAGGTGCGGCTATTGTGGCGGTTCCCATCCCGTCGTCTGGAAGCAGAAGGTATCCGCGATGCAATGTTGGCAGTTAGCGGAAGACTGAATCTGAAAACCGGTGGACCCGGGTTCGATCTATTTTTCTCACGCGGCGGACTCAGTGGATTCCCTCCGATTTTAAAATTTCAAGGCGATGGCCTGCGCCGTATGATCTACGCGCACAAGATCAGAATGGAGCCTGATTCAGTCTTTGGCGCATTCGATTGTCCTGACGCTGGCCAGAGCGTATCACGCAGACGGCAGAGCACGACACCAATTCAGGCACTGAACCTGTTCAATAGCCAATTCACGATCGATGAATCCGAAGCGATGGCAAAACGCGTCAGGGAAGATGCCGGTGCACAGGTGCCAGCCCAAGTCGCACGCACGTATTGGCTCGCTTACGGCCGTGATCCACATCCGAACGAAATGGCTGACGCAGAATCGGTAGTGCACCGACAGGGCCTAGAAACTCTGTGCCGGGCAATATTCAACAGTAACGAATTTCTTTTTATTCCATGAGAAACGGCGCCGAACATATTTCACCAAGCGGACGGCAGTTATTGGATCGTCGCGCATTCCTAGGTAACAGTGCCACTGCACTGAGTTCGATCGCGCTGACGAGTTTACTTGGGACCGAGGGATTACTTGCGGGAAAACAGCCAGTGATCGATCCATCGCGACCCTATGCCCCTCGTGCGCCGCACTTCGCTCCGAAGGCAAAGAATGTTCTCGTAATCTTCTGCCCGGGAGCCGTTAGCCAATTGGAGACCTGGGACTATAAGCCAGAATTGATTAAACAAGACGGCAAACCTCTAGCTGGCGGGCCGGCAGTGACTTTTCAGGGCCCCTCAGGTAATCTGGCAAAGCCACAGTACGAATTCCGACCGCGGGGACAAACCGGAAAGATGGTCTCGGAGATGATCCCAAACCTCGCGGAACTGACTGACGATATCGCTTTTATCCACTCGCTTACCAGCAAATCAAACACCCACGGGCCCGCAGAGAATTTTCTCTCGACTGGCTTCGTTCAGGATGGTTTCCCAAGCATGGGCGGCTGGGTCAGTTATGCACTAGGAAGTGAAAATCAGAATCTACCTGCCTTCGTATCGATCCCCGATCCTCGGGGAATCCCGCAATCCAGTGTCAATAACTGGGGACCCGGATTCCTTCCGGCGGAGTTTCAAGGAACGCCATTCAGCGCCTCCAAACCGTTACTACATCTGGATCCGCCAGCCGGAATCACGACTGACCAAAATCAAGCCGCCCGTTCGCTCCTTCAACGGATGAATGCACGCCATCTCGAAAAGCATCCGGGTGATGGCAAACTCGCTGCCCGTATTGCCAGCTATGAACTTGCAGCGAGAATGCAACTTAGCGTCCCGGAAATCGGTGATCTAAATTCAGAGCCTGCTCACGTCCTGAAGAGCTACGGTGCGGACAATGCTTCGAATCCAATCAAGGCAGGCTTTGCAAAGAACTGTATTCTCGCACGACGATTGATCGAAAGTGGCGTACGCTTTGTTCAACTATTCAACGGAGCCTACGCCAGCGGCGGAACACTCAACTGGGACGGCCACAAAGATCTCAAGAAACAATATGACGTGCATGCCGAGATCCTCGACCAACCGGCTACAGCACTTATCAAAGACTTGCGCGATCGTGGTTTACTCGAAGAGACCCTCGTCGTGTGGTGCACCGAATTCGGGCGCATGCCGATGTTCCAGAGAGGCGCAAAAGGGCGCGACCACAACCCCGACGGGTTCACCTGTTGGATGACCGGCGCAGGTGTTAAACCTGGCGTGAGTCACGGACTCACGGACGAACTCGGGCGCAAAGCCATCCATAACGTCCATCCGCTCTACGATTTCAACGCGACGATCCTGCACCTGCTCGGCCTCGACCACGAGAAATTGACGTTTTACCATAACGGCATCGAGCGGCGACTTACAAATGTCGAAGGGAATGTGATTGGCGAAGTGATAGGTTAAATTTCGATCGCTAAAGGGTCAAGTGTAGGGAGCAATCCTACATTGAATTCAAATCCCACCTATTCCGCTATTTATATAATTCAATGTCACAAATTAATTTACACTATAAATTATAAAAAAATTTATAATTGTGCTCACAACTTAATTCAATAAACTTAATTTAATGAAAGAATACAAAGCAGTAATATATCAGGAAGGAATGCTGGGATCTCTTCTCCTTGGTCAATCAAAAGTAGATCCAGTTAAACTAACTGAATTCTTAAACACAAATGCAGCTGAAGGATGGAAAGTCGTTACCATGGACAAAGACCAACGCCGGATGCTATTATTCTTTAAAAGAGAAGCACTTGTCATAATTATGGAAAGAGATAAATAATGAAAAGATCTTCTATTGCGTTTACATCATTACTAGCAATATGGATTGTCCTTTCTCTTGTGCAGCTCTGGGGAGAATCCCTTTCAGCTGAAATCTATACGAAAATTAGCTTTAGCTTCCTATTGATTGGAGGGACAATATTTTTCTGCTCCCTAATAAGCAATGAACACTTAACAGGCGATCTACGGCTTGCCAGTGGTGTTGCAATAGGAACCATAATCATATGGGTAATATTATCACTAGCCCAATTATGGAGTAATGGTAATGCAATCGATGCAGGCCTCTATCTAAAACTCACTATCACAATGCTCCTCATCGGAGGAGGCATTCTAATAACTTCAATTATCAAAAGGGAATACAAAACTGAGAAAAAACTCAAAGAAAACAACTTCATTGATTGAAATATAGAATCCTTTATTTTGCTCTTTTGGGTGCATTAATCCTTTCCGTAGGTAATGCCAGAGAAAGGGTCATAGCACTAACTGATATTTCCAACGAACCAGATGATGAGGAATCTCTGGTTCGTTTTCTTGTCTACTCCAACGAATATGACGTGGAAGGATTAGTTGCGACCACCTCACAGCACCTACGCGCAAAACCGCGAGAAGATCTGATCCGAAGGCAAGTCAGTGCATATTCAAAAGTAAGGAATAATTTACTAATTCATTCCAAAAAATATCCAAAATCCGATGATCTGTTAGAACTCACAGTGAGTGGCCAATCAGGATACGGCATGGAGTCGGTCGGGGCAGGAAAAAGCACCGCAGGTTCAAACCTTATCATTGAAGCCGCTAATAAAAATGACCCTCGCCCTCTATGGGTCAGTGTCTGGGGAGGAGCAAATACACTGGCACAAGCACTTCATGACGCCAGCAAAGAGAAATCTGAAAAACAGATGAAGGTGCTCTTATCAAGGCTCAGGATTTACACCATTTCCGATCAGGATGATGCGGGAAAATGGATCAGGAAAGAATTTCCTAGCCTCTTTTATATTGTCACTCCGAGTAATAGCTGGAAAGAATATCATCGTGCAACTTGGACTGGAATATCAGGAGACCGCCACTACAAGAATGGACCAATGTATCATTTTGACTTAGTAGACAATCCTTGGATCAAAGAAAACATCATAGAAAATCATGGCCCTCTAGGTAAACTTTATCCCAAAGTCACCTACATCATGGAAGGAGACACGCCTTCATTTTTAGGTCTCATTGAAAATGGATTAGGATGGTCAATTAGTCCAAGCTTTGGAGGATGGGGAGGACGGTACGTACTGTATAAGTCCTATGCAGAAACACGACCAATATGGACCAATAATCACTATTCAAGAGACACTATAAAAATCAATGATAACCATTACACATCAGATCAGGCCACTATATGGCGCTGGAGGAAAGCCTTTCAGCACGACTTTGCTGCTCGGATGGATTGGTGCATTACTAAGGAATATTCAAAAGCAAATCACAATCCAAACGCTATACTAAATGGAAACCAATCAAAGGAGGTTTTATATTTAGATGCGGAACCGGGAAGCACGATAAAATTTTCAGCAAAACAAAGCCATGATCCCGATAATGATAACATTTCCTATCGTTGGATGATTTACCACGAAGCAGGAAATTATCACCATTCCATTAAGCTTAGTCATTCGGAAGGGATAGAAACTAGCGTCACTGTGTCCAATAAGAAGACTCCTGCATCGGCAAACAAAATCCATCTGATTCTTATAGTCGAAGATAATGGCTCACCTAGCCTAACAAGTTATCGCCGAGCAGTTATAACAGTGACCAATTAATTTCTAAGAGGGTTCTAATTCATAACCGTCCTTAGAATCTTTAATTACCCAGCCTTCGTCAATGACTGCGTCTCTCAAGCGATCAGATTCAGCCCAATCTTTCTCCTGTTTAGCAATCCATCTTCTTTCCGCCAAATCCTTAACATGGTCAGGAACATCTGGGGATGACTGTTTCGTTTCAAGTTCTGGTAAAATCCAACCAAACGCATGAACTAAAAGAGCCAAACCATGTAGAGCCACTTTTTTAGTATCTTCAGGCACATTGCCCTCTGCCAATTCTTTTTCCAGAGGTTTAATCGCAACAAATAATTCACCGAGAGCAGCTGGTGCATTCAAATCCTCTAGCAAAGCATCCCAGCTAGATTCAAATGGACCTAGGTCCATACTTTCGGAAATGGCACTCTCACATAACTCTTCATATGAAGGTAAATCAGAACCAAGATTTTGAACAAGATTGGCAATCCGCTTAAGATTGATCCTAGCCTCATTCATTCTATCAAAGCTAAAATTAATTTTTGTCCGATAAGAGCCGGAGAGCAAAGAATACCTCAGCTCAGCTGCAGAAAAATCTCGGTCATGGATATCTGCGAGAGTATACAAGTTACCTAAACTCTTACTCATCTTACTGCCATCAACCATCAGATGTTCATTATGGAACCAATGACGGGCAAATTCTTTACCAGTAGATGCCTCACTCTGCGCAATTTCATTTTCATGATGAGGAAAACATAAATCCACGCCCCCAGCATGAAGGTCGAAGGTTTCTCCTAAATATTTCATTCCCATTGCACTGCATTCCAAGTGCCACCCAGGTCGACCAGAGCCCCAAGGACTGTCCCAGTAATTATCTCCATCCTCAGGTTTCCTAGCTTTCCACAAAACAAAATCACAAACATGGTCCTTCTCGTATTCGTCTGCATCATTAGCAGTCTCCCCGGCTCCCGCCATAAGATCACGTTGATCAATACGAGTAAGTTTCCCGTAATTTGAATATGATTTTACTGAAAAATAAACTGAACCATCTTCCGATGCATAGGCATTACCATTTTCTATTAATTTTTCAATGAGTTGAATTTGCTCAGGAATATGTTGTACCGCGCTTGGCTCAAGGTGCGGATCCAACATGTTCAATTGCTTGGCATCTTCATGAAATCGTTCGGTCCATCCGGCCGTGAACTCCACCAAAGATAGTTCAGAATTCTGTGCCTCGCGGATCGTCTTATCATCGACATCAGTAATGTTTCTAACATGTAATGTTTTGATACCAGAAAGCTCTATGACTCTACGAAAAAGATCCTGAACAAGAAATGCCCTGAAGTTCCCGATATGGGCAGGCCCATAAACGGTAGGCCCGCAGCAATAAAACCTAAATTTTTTCCCATCCTCAGGGAAAATTTCACATCGATTCCTCGAAAGGGAATCATGCAGATGGAGTCTTTTCATTAATGGGTCTTATAGAAGGAAAATCGAATCGTTCCACGGGCTTGACTGAATTTCAAGGAGAGGCAGCATTATAAGAAAATAATTTTTACGAAATTAATGAATTTCGAGGAATTATTGTAAGATTACGGGATTCCTGTAATTTCGAAATTTTAAGTCGCAACTATACGTTTTGCACTATACTATTCATTCCCCTATAAAATGTTTATTCAAAAAAATAACCTCTTTGCGTCAATCTTTAGAGCGATCCTTCTTATATTAATCCCTATCGCTTTGATTAGTTGTTCAATTTTCAATCCAAAACCAAAGCCAGGTCTTGTTGAATCCAAGGCTGCTGTTCCTGCTGATTTCCTATTTAGTTGGCATGCCCCTTACAATAAGTGGATGGATGCACCAGTGAGAGTTTATTATAACGAAGTGGCATTAGAGGAAATCTTCAAAAATGCACCCCTGACAGGACTCTCCTACAGCTTCATTAAGAAGCCCAAGGTAATCCCTTTAGTTTCGATAGATAGTATAGGTATAACTAGACGCCAATTACTTTGGGCCATTGCACATGACAACAATCTGAGCATGAGTCTGAAATCCCTTCCAAATGGTCATCCTAGTGAAATCATTATTCATCACCGCGGCGATGAAATTGAAATGCAGGGAAAAGACAAAGCTTAGCCAATCAGTTATTTCAAGTCATCAATTCATTTAGGATCTTCCCAAGAGAATCCTTTAGAACTTTATAGGAAAAGTTCTCAATACATAAATCGTAATTCAATTGCGTCCACTGTTCCGCAAGATTCTTATCTAAGATCAAATCCATCGTTTCGGATACAACCTCATTGGTGACTTCACCATCCATACTAACTACCTTGAAGCCGCACGGCTCAATATCATCCTTAAATACAGGGTATCTATTCACAAGAACGGGCTTAGAGAAATAAAAAGTTTCTAACAAAGCATTACCAAAGCCCTCATAAAGGCTCGGATAAGTAACAAAATCTGCATGAGGATAAACATCCCATAGCTGATATAATTTTTCTCCAGAACTATTTAATCCACGAGATTCTCCGATACGTTCTCCTGCCCAAATGACTTTAACTCCTAATCTCTCAGACAGATCAACTAGTTGGTAATAATAATCCATCCCCTCATCGCCGGCAAGGTGCGAGACCACCAAACAGATCTTCTTTTTAGTCAATTTCTGAATCCTGGAGCATAATTCAATAGATAATTCTATGCCTTTCCTAGGCACGACTCTCGTGGGCTGCAGGACAAGAATTTCATCAGATTCTATTTTAAACTGGTCACGAAAATCATTTCCATAGTCATCTGAATTTGACGGAGGATTCTCAAAATCAAATACATTAGGGATGACTGTAGATCCTAATCCCAATCTCTGCATAAGAGACTCCTTAGCTTGTGAATTGATTACTACATGCTGAAATTTCTCAGTGATCTTAGGAGGGAAAGAAGAATCAAGGTAATGTTGAGCGCAACCCTTTAAGAAACGTTCTCTTTCCCAATAAAAGTCATGATGATGTGCAATCATTGGCAATCCCTTAGAGGCCATGCTAGTGACAGCTAGCCCCATTGGAACATGCATAGGGATAGCTAAAACATTCTGTGGAATGACCAAATCAATTGAATATTTGCGGACAAAATTCTCTAACGAATTATGAATTTCCGCCTCAAGAACATTCACTGAATCAGTCAGATCATTTGAACAGGCATTTAAGTCACTGAAGAGTTTCTCCTGTAAAGGGATGACGGATGAATGTTCAAAAAATGCCTTCGGGCACAGACTAGAAGAGTTTTCAGGAGTGTCCAGTTTTCCAGCAAACCAGAAACATTCATGATCTAATTCTTTTTCAAAAACCTTTCCCCACTTAGAAGCCTCTAACGAAACTCCATCAGTGCCATGAAACCGAGTCGAAACAAATCCTATGCGCATTACGAACCAATACGTTCAATGATATTATCATCCCATGCAGGGACTTTAACTATAAATAAAAATACCAATAATTAAGGTCACATATGAACTATGCCTTCTCCGCCACAGGCTCACCAGATTCAGCCTTAAATTTGAGGAGCTTTTCCTTTTTATCTGCAGTCACTGTGACAAGATCACCTTCCTTAACGTCTCCACGAAGCAAATGCTCTGCTAATGGATCTTCTAAGTTTTTCTCAACTGAACGTCTCATTGGTCTCGCCCCATACTCAGGATCATAGCCATCCTCAATGAGAAAGTCCTTCGCCTTGTTATCAATCTTCACACTTATGTCGCGGTTCTTGAGGCGATCAAAAACTTTAGCAATTTCCAAATCAACTATCTGAACCAAATCCTTCTTTTCCAGCATGTGGAAGACAATTTGATCATCAAGTCTATTAAGAAACTCCGGCTTGAAAACCTTTTTTGATTGCTCAAGTATCTTTGCTTTCATCCCATCATAATCTGCAGATTCGTTATCCATCGCACCGAATCCAAGGGAAGTTTGCTTCTTAATCAACTCAGCACCGACATTGGACGTCATAATGATGATAGTATTTCTAAAATCCACTTTGCGTCCAAGACTATCGGTCACCGTACCTTCTTCAAGAATCTGCAACAAAAGATGCATAACATCAGGATGAGCTTTTTCAATTTCATCAAAAAGAACAACCGAATATGGACGTCTCCGAACAGCTTCTGAAAGTTGGCCGCCTTCTTCATATCCAACATAGCCTGGGGGCGAACCAATTAAACGACTCGAAGTAAATTTTTCCATGTACTCCGACATATCAATTTGTATAAGAGCATCAGGATCACCAAACATGAACTCTGCCAAATTGCGTGCCAAAAACGTCTTACCAACACCGGTAGGTCCAAGGAAAACAAATGAACCTATTGGACGCCTAGGATCCTTGAGATCAGCTCTGGATCTTCTCAATGCTTTGGAAATTGCAGTTACTGCCTCATCCTGTCCAATAACATGAAGTTTTAAATCATCCTCCATCCTCAATAACTTCTCAGCTTCAGCCTCCTCCATCCGTTGAAGAGGAATTCCAGTCCATTTTGAGACGACAGACATAATATCATCTTCATCAACATCGATAGTCTTCTCTTCACTCTGAGCTAGCCACTCTTCAAGCATCTCTTCTAACTGAGCTTTCTTTTGCTTTTCTTCATCACGCAATGCGGCAGCTTTTTCATATTCCTGATCACCTATTGCTTCTTCCTTTTCTTTTCGAATCTCTTCAATGGAATTTTCAAGTTCCTTGAATTTAGGAGGACGTGTCATTGCTCCAATACGAGCCTTGGCTCCCGCCTCATCCATAATATCAATAGCCTTGTCAGGCAAAAACCTTCCAGTCAAATAACGCTCTGAAAGCATAACTGCCGAGTTAATCGCATCATCCGAATATTTAGCTTTATGATGCAGTTCATACTTATGCTGCAGTCCCTGCAATATTTTGATAGCATCCTCTACGCTTGGCTCATCAACCTTGACTGTCTGGAAGCGGCGTTCCAAAGCTGCGTCTTTTTCAATATATTTTCTATATTCATTTAGAGTTGTCGCGCCGACACACTGCAACTCACCACGGCTCAATGCAGGTTTAATTATGTTCGAAGCATCCATAGCCCCTTCGGCAGAACCGGCTCCCACGATCGTATGTAATTCGTCGATAAAAAGAATCACATTCTTGGCCCGAACGATCTCATCCATCACTGCTTTAATTCTCTCCTCGAACTGTCCTCGATACTTAGTTCCAGCAACCATTAATGCCAAATCTAGAGTAATGACTCGCTTGCCGCGTAAAAGCTCAGGAACATTGCCTGCAGCAATTTCTTGTGCAAGACCTTCAATGATAGCCGTCTTTCCTACTCCAGCTTCACCTATCAGAACCGGGTTATTTTTTGTTCGGCGACAAAGGATCTGTATCACCCTTTCAATTTCCTCTAACCGTCCTATGACAGGATCTAACTCATCGTTTTGAGCTAACTCCGTAAGATCCCTACCAAAAGCTCGTAAGGCTGGAGTCTTACTTTCTTTGCCTCCACCGCTAATTTCAGCTTCCTCAAAGACCCCATCATCTTCATCACCCAAATCACCAGGGCTAAAATTAGGGTCCAACTCTCTTAAGATTTCATTGCGAGTCCGTTCAATATCTACTTCTAAGTTTTTCAATACCCTAGCCGCAACTCCATCCCCTTCTCGAAGAAGTCCTAGGAGAATATGCTCAGTGCCAACATATGAATGATTCAGTGCTTTAGCTTCTTTCCCAGCAAGAGCCAAAACTTTCTTAACCCTAGGAGTATAAGGAATGTTGCCGGGAGTCTTAGTCTCTGGCCCAGATCCCACTTGTTTCTCGACCTCCATTCTAACAGTTTCGAGATCCAAGCTCATTTTCTGCAGAACATTAACAGCTACTCCCTGACCCAGTTTGATTAGACCAAGTAACAGATGTTCAGTTCCTACATAATTGTGGTTGAACCGATCAGCTTCTTTGCGTGCTAATGCCAAAACTTGCTGAGCTCGAGGTGTGAAATTATTCATCATTTTCAGTTAAAACTAATCTCATTCGGAAGATTGTTCATTTGACTTATTACTTGAGAACTTACTTGGCTCAGGCAAACTTTTCAACCTATCACGCATTATTTCCGCACGTAAGGAGTCTCTTTCCTCTGCACCAAGCTTACGATCTGCAAAAACCTGTAAATGTGCGGGTTGAATCTCCATAAAAAGAACATCAATTAAAGCTCGAATATCTTCAGAAAAGTAGCCCAAATCAACACCAGCTCTAAGCATAGACAGTAAATCAAGGGCCTCTTTAGTGGAGATTATGTGTCCATAGCGAAGAATGGCATAAGAACGGCCTATCTTATCATCTAATATAGTTTGTTTCTCATTATATAATTTTTCACGAGCATTCTCTTCATGCTCAATGATCTGCCTGATAACTTTTTCCAACCTAGCAATAATCTCATTCTCTTGTTCACCGAGGGTATGCTGATTTGAAACTTGAAACAAATTACCAAGAGCTTCCGTTCCTTCACCATATAGGCCGCGCACTGCTAATCCTATTTTATTCACAGCATTTATGACTTTATTGATTTGTTCTGAAAGAACCAAACCAGGAAGATGAAGCATCGCAGAAGCTCTCATCCCTGTTCCAAGGTTAGTAGGGCAAGCAGTCAGATAGCCATATTGATTATCAAAAGCATAATCTAGAGTTGATTCTAATTTAGTATCTACTTCATCAATCATTTTATATGCATCGCTAAGACTTAACCCCGCTTTAATTGATTGCATCCTCAAGTGATCTTCTTCATTTACCATCACACATAAAGTCTGTTTACGATTCATAATAGCCGCACTACCAGCAGCCTTTGCTGCCTGTTCACGACTAATTAAATGACGTTCGACAAGGATCTGTTTTTTTACTGCCGTTAGATTCGACAAATCAGAAGAAAAAGCTCCATTCATTTCTGTAAGATTCTCTACTGCCGGCTTAACTCGATTAAGAATCTCCATCCGGTCTTCTTCTACTGCCCAACCGGGAAATGAAATGTCTCGTAAATTACGAGCCAGGCGAACCCGACTACTAATCACAATCTCACCATGGGGCCCACTACTAAGCATCCACTCAGCAGGATTCTTTAGGATTGTTTTAAACTGCATCATATTAATATTAAACTTGGAAACAGCATGAAATTTGTCATTTTAATTCACTTTTATTCGATACAATATAATCTGCTTCAGCCAGTTTAATTTCATCGCGCAACGTAGCCGCCTCTTCAAAATTCTCCCCCTCAATGGCTGCCTTTAAACGATCTTTCAATTCAGTTATCTGATCATTATATTTTTTTGTTACCTGATACCTTGATGGAACTTTACCCAAATGAAGTGTGCCCTTATGCATTGCTTTAACCAAGCTCTCTAAGCCAAAACCAAAAACTGTATAACATTCACTGCACCCAAATCTTCCTGTCTTCTTGAATTCAGTATGACTGAATCCACAAGATTCACATTCCAGACTATCCACAGAAATATTCGTTTTCTCATCAGAATCAATCCCCAACAAAGCATCTGCAAGAGCAAAACCAGTTGGATCAGTCACTCCTTTCTGTTTCGCACATTCCTCACAAAGGTTTACTTTTTGCATTTTACCTTTAACGATCTGCGTCAAGTAAACTGTCGCATCATTCTCCTGACAAACGTCACAATTCATTAATTTAATACTACTCGTCTATATAGATCGCTCAATCGGAGAATACAGATTTTTGAGATTTTTATTTAGTACAATTATTCTGATTTCTCAAAAAACATCCACTCTTATAGCCTTGATAAAAGACCCTAAAAAATAGAGTTAATATTTAGGACGCGTTATCCAATTTGCGTTCCTTCTTGAGAAACGCGCTCACGAAAACGAGCAATAAATCTATCAGTAAGCGGACCAGGATTGCCATCCCCGATAGGGCGGCGGTCTAAGTTCACTGCGGCAATGACTTCTGCAGCCGTGCCTGTTAGAAAACATTCATCCGCTGCATAAATATCATACCGAGTCATCTGAGCCTCCTTCAGTTCAACACCAAACTCATCAGCTATCTCAAAAATGACCTCTCGGGTAATTCCTGGCAATGCTCCGGAAGATGCTGGCTGGGTCTTCATCTTTCCATCCTTAATAACAAAAATATTATCACCAGTGCACTCGGCAATGAACCCTTGCTCATTAAGCATTAAGCCTTCTTCAGCGTCTCCAAATATCGCTTCAACCTTAGCCATTACATTATTCAAATAATTCAATGATTTCACGCAAGGGCTAAGAGCAGCAGGAGATGTGCGTCGCGTAGAACAAGTGATTAGCTTTAAGCCCTCTTTATATTTTTCTTCAGGATATAAAGAAATGGTATCAGCAATCACAATGACTGTCGCCTTCTCGCACCCGAACGGACTCAGTCCAAGAGTTCCTATACCTCTTGTCACCAAAAGTCGCACATAGCCATCTTGTAACTCATTTTTGCGTATTGCTTCAAGTACAGCCTCTTTCAATCCATCATGGGTCATTCCTATATCAAGGAGGATAGCCTTGGCTGAAACGAACAATCTATCTATATGCTCTGAAAGCCTGAAAACTCTACCATTATAAAAACGAATCCCTTCAAAGATCCCATCACCATAGAGAAGACCGTGATCAAACACCGAAATCTTGGCATCTTCCTTATCAAAATATTCTCCGTCGATATAAATTTGCATACAATCTTCTTAAATATTTTACACCCTAAGCTCTTATTCGGCCATCGGCGAGAGTCAATTGTCGATCACCAAGAGAAGCTAATTTAGAATCATGTGTAACAACAATCAAAGTTTTCTCCTTTTCGGTTACTAAATGCATAAGCATTTCCATTAATTCTCCACCCGTTGAAGAATCTAAATTACCGGTAGGCTCATCTGCAAATAATATTTGAGGGTCATTAATAAGAGAACGAGCAATAGCAACTCTTTGCTGTTCACCACCTGAAAGTTCCGCTGGCCGATGATTTAAACGATCACTAAGGCCAACCTGCTCCAAAAGTTCTTCTGCTCTTAGCCTCCCCCCCCCAGAACCTTTTATCAACGCTGGTAAACACACATTCTCAAGAGCGGTTAAATCTGGCAGCAAAAAATAATTCTGGAAAACGTAACCTATCTTTTCATTACGAAATTTTGTCTGCTGGGTAGCAGAAAGAGAATAGAGTGATCGCCCGTTAATCTCTACCGATCCTGAATCAGGCCTCTCTAGACCAGCCAAAGTATAAAGTAATGTACTCTTTCCAGCACCTGAATCCCCACAGAGAAATATTCGCTCTGAGCGGCTAATTTCCAAACTCATCCCCCTTAACACCTCAATTTCTGAAGAACCCATGCGGAAACTTCGAACCAGTGAAACGGCACGGAGCACAGTACTTGGCTCATTACCCGAATGCCCTGAATCTATTAATTCCACACTTGCACTGAAACTCGGGCAAAGTGAATGGTCAAGAAAGGTCTGTTACTTCCTGCCTGCCTTACGCTTTGCTTTAATTGCCAGATCAAGAGCCTTTTTGTCTCCACTTTTGGCAACTGAGAACTTGGCCGTCTTACGCGTCGCGCCTTCGGTCCAAGCCGCTTGCCAATAAGCATATGACTTTCCAGCAGCACTCTTAGAGACTACATGAGTCACTCCAGTGACTCCGCTTTGTTTGATTCTCTTGCGGCGAGAAGCCGCTGCTGCTTGCCGAGCCTTTGGGAGTTTATTGAAGATCTTGTTTCGGTAAGATTTGGCCATTTTTTGGGCCTTTGCCTTACCTCCACATGATTTGTCAGGGAAAAACTTCTGGGAAGTTTTTCCCTTATTTGTGATCCTTACATAGAACCCATGGTTCTTTTTTTCAGGCTGATCAATGCGACTTATTCCGTAGTTAGGTTTAATTTCCGGCATGTTGCCAGTGTTGGTATAATGTTGTTAGTGGGGCTAAGCTCTCTTTTTGTATCTACTTAAAGAAAACTTTTTGTGGGGCGAACGGCGTTAAGGGCCGGCTTCACTACTTTAAAAATATGTGAATTTTAAAGCATTGTAATTATTCCCCTCTTTGCTTTGCACTACAAGTATTTAAGAAGAAAATTAAAGGTTATTAATTAATTTTTACATGAATTTAGGATAATGTAACGAGATGCCGTGACAAAATGATAGTCTATAAGAATGAACGAAGGGCTCCATACACTCCAATTCCAACCGCAGTCGCCAAATTTAAACTCCTTGCCCCCTTGGCCATTGGTATTCTTATGCAATTTGATTCGTGTTTCTCTAGCAAAGTCTCAGGTAATCCTTTCGTCTCGCGCCCAAAAACAAGATAATCTTTAGAGCTAAATTTAACATCCCAAAAAGAACTATCTGCTTTGGTAGTAAAAAACCAAAACTGAGACTCATCCCCTACATTTGATCTCAGGACTTCAAATGATGGCCAAACTTTAACATCTAATTGATTCCAGTAATCCATTCCTGCCCGACGCAATTGCTTGTCATCTAAATTAAATCCAAGAGGTTCAACTAAATGCAAACGAGCAGAAGTTGCCATACATAAACGACCAACGTTACCAGTATTGGGAGGTATTTCAGGTTCTACTAGAACCACATTTAATAATGGTTCTGAAGAAGAATCTAATTGCAAATTTAGAAAATGCTTAGCTACTGAAATAGAAACTTATGCCTCTACAGCTAAAGGATCAACGTTGACCCTTCTTCCGCCCTGATCAAATCTCACATTGCCTTCAACTAAAGAAAAGATGGTATAATCTTTCCCTAATCCAACATTATTACCAGGTCTCCATTTAGTGCCACACTGTCGAAGGATAATGTTACCAGGAATGACATGCTCTCCTCCAAACTTTTTAACACCCCGACGCTTAGAATTACTGTCGCGACCGTTCTTAACACTTCCTTGACCTTTCTTATGTGCCATGATTTTAAATTAGATGAAATTGTAATTAACCGATCTATCGGATTGAAATTTTAAGCACTTATACTTTTAATTGCCAAACGTGTCAGAGGCTGCCTATGACCCTTTGTTTTATGATAGC
Source organism: Verrucomicrobiales bacterium (assembly GCA_014239335.1). Lineage (GTDB taxonomy): Bacteria > Verrucomicrobiota > Verrucomicrobiia > Verrucomicrobiales > DEV007 > EC70. The sequence continues at coordinate 31,731 of JAAZZC010000272.1, read as the reverse complement.
CTTTGCGACGCTTAAACTTAAAAGCAGTGACCTTCTTTGCTCGAAACTGATCAACTACTTCCGCAGTTACACTGGCACCATCTAGAAGCGGACTACCGACTTTTACATCTTCTCCATCTGAATATAGCAATACATCTTCGAAAGTAGCAGAATCTCCTACTTCCAAATTAAGTTTCTCAACATCTATATTGTCTCCTTGAGAAACCTTATACTGTTTACCACCAGTCTTAATAATTGCGTATGCCATGATTTTTACATGCTTTAAGAGAAAGTAACGGGTGTCACTTACTCAAAATGAAGGGCGAGAAAATTCCACATAAGCGCCAATGAATCAAGCCCTTTTAAGTTATTTCTTTAGATCAATGAGAAAACTCATAAAAATATTCTGATGCTTATTAAAGGAGTTTTTGATGATATCTCCGCTAATTATCAAATTCAAAATATTAGGTTTTATTAAGTATTCTTAAATAAAATCCAATTCAGGCCTTTAATTTAACTCTTTATATTAAAATTGAATCAATTAAAAGACTGTTAAGATCAATCACATCAATGTTCATCTAACACATCATGCTGCCACCTAATCTCCATCATATAGAACTTTTTTACTACGTTGCGAAGTATGGAGGCATCACACCAGCAGTAAGAAAAATGCCCTACGGCATCCAGCAGCCTGCTGTCTCTGGACAAATGTTACAATTAGAGAGCCAACTAGGTGTAAAACTTTTCAATCGTCGCCCATTTGCCCTTACACCAGCGGGAAATGAATTATATAATTTCCTTGCACCTTTCTTTTCTAAATTACCCCTCATTGCAGAGCAATTACGTGGAGAAGAAAGTTCTCATCTCCGTCTCGCTGCTGAAAGAACAGTTCTAGCAAATCATTTACCTACCCTCCTAGATGAAATAAAAAAAGATTGCCCCAACCTAAGGTTAACTATGACTGAACTGGGCGCTTCTTCTACCGCAGAAACCTTATTAGCAAATCAAGATATTGATATCGCCATCACTTCTCTCCACTCCTCAAGACCAAGTTCCGTCAAGACTCTTGAATTACTCAGAATCCCTCTCATTCTAATTGTTCCTGATAAAAGTATTATCAATAGTTTCTCATCCATTACTAAAGTGTCGGATGGTAAAATAATAGAGCCTATGATTTCACTTTCATCCGAGCATTCAATTAATACAATTTTTCAAAAAGAATTAGATAAGCGTCAATTGGTCTGGAACCCTATCGTCGAAGTTACTTCTCTGGACCTAATATCAAATTATGTAAGTCGAGGATATGGGACAGGCCTAACTCTAGACGCTCCAGGAATGAGCATCCCTAAAGGTCTGCGAAAAATAAACCTTAGAGGATTTCCTCCCTTAAAAATAGGAATGCTATTTCAAGGAAAGTTAAAGCCCATTGCTGAAAAATTTGCATTGGCTGCAGCTGCTTACGCTAAAAAATTAAAAAAATAATCCAATACCACATCTATGCCAAAAGCTCTTATCTTCGATTTCGATGGCCTAATAGTTGATACAGAAACCGTAATTTACGAAAGCTGGGCAGAAATTTATGAACAGAACAATCAAATACTCGAACTCAATACTTATAAGAACTGTGTTGGGAGTGACTTTGAACAATTTCATCCAGGAATAGAATTAGAGAAAAGAACAGGTAAAAAATTTAACTGGGCAGTTATTAATACTGAACGCGAAGAGTTAATCAGACAACGATTAGAGCAAAAAAAAGAACGTACCGGAATACGTTATTTTATAGAAGATGCTAAAGAAAAAGGCCTCGAACTTGCGATCGCTTCAAGTTCGTCCCGGAACTGGGTATTAGGATGGATTAAAAAGCTGGGATTAAGAGAACATTTCAGTGCATTTGTAAATCGTGATGACGTCCAAAAAATTAAGCCAGACCCTGAATTATTCCTGACAGCAGCTAATTTGTTGGGAATTACTCCCAGTGAAGCTTTAATTTTAGAAGATTCTGAAAATGGGTTAAAAGCGGCCACTGCAGCCGGAATGCCTTGCGCTATCATTACTAATCCTATAACGGCTGGAGGGAATTTCTCTGGAGCGATCGTGGTTGCAGAAAGCTTCACTGATAAACGCCTCAAAAAACTTTTTTAATAGGATGTAAATCAGCTCAAATTCTGCATAATCCATTAACTTTTTTAATCTAATATATTCCTGCCTTTACAAGAGACCCCGGCAATAGCAATAAAAGACGCAGTAAGATGCCAAAAGACACCAGTTTAGAAAAAATATTACTGATCGGATCAGGACCAATTGTAATAGGTCAGGGATGTGAGTTTGATTATTCCGGAGTCCAAGCATGCAAGGCATTAAAGGAAGAAGGATTTAAAGTGGTTCTGGTTAATTCAAACCCGGCCACAATCATGACGGATCCGGAATTCGCGGATCGGACTTATGTCGAACCTGTCACTCCTGAAATTGTAGAAAAAATCATAGCACGAGAAAATCCTGACGCATTACTTCCCACTCTCGGGGGTCAGACCGGACTGAACACGGCAATGGACCTAGTGAGAGAAGGGGTCCTTGATAAATATAATGTCAAACTTATAGGAGCGAATGCCGAAGCAATAGAAAAAGGCGAGGATCGTTTAGCTTTCAAAGAAGCGATGATCAAAATTGGTCTGGATCTTCCTCAATCAGGAGTTGCTCATAATATAAGTGATGCATTAACAATCGCAGAAGAAATTGCAGAGAGCACAGGAAAGCGTTTTCCTTTGATAATTCGTCCAGCCTATACACTCGGAGGAAGCGGTGGAGGCATCGCTTATAATAGCGAAGAATTTGAAACAATTGTAAATCGAGGCCTAGATATGTCTCCAGTCACAGAAGTATTGATAGAAGAATCCCTTCTTGGTTGGAAGGAATTCGAAATGGAAGTCATGCGAGATCGAAAAGATAACTGCGTAGTTATTTGCTCGATCGAAAACCTTGACCCAATGGGAATTCATACTGGCGACTCAATTACTGTAGCCCCTGCTCAAACACTCACAGACAAAGAATATCAAATTATGCGCGATGCATCATTTGCGGTAATTCGTGAAATAGGTGTAGAAACGGGCGGTTCTAATATTCAGTTTTCCATGTGTCCTGAAACCGGACGCATGATTGTTATAGAGATGAATCCAAGGGTATCAAGATCCTCCGCTCTGGCCTCTAAAGCAACCGGGTTTCCTATAGCTAAAATTGCAGCTAAACTTGCTGTTGGTTACACTTTAGATGAACTACCAAACGATATAACTCGAGAAACCCCAGCGTGTTTCGAACCAACTATCGATTATTGCGTCGTTAAAACACCTAGGTTTACCTTCGAAAAATTCCCAAGTGCGGATCCCACGTTAACTACCCAAATGAAAAGCGTGGGTGAAGCGATGTCGATCGGTAGAACCTTTAAAGAAGCAATGCAAAAAGCCCTGCGCTCATTGGAAACAGGGCGATTCGGTTTAGGCGCTGATGGTAAGGACATTTCTACATCAAATGCAGAGGAATTACTGTCAAAAATTGCCGTGCCAAATGCAGAACGAATTTTTTATCTTCATGAAGCATTTAAGAACGGGATGACAGTCGATGAATTGTTTGGAATGACAGGCATAGACCCATGGTTCCTGAGGCAACTTCAACAAATCTGCGAGGCAGAAGAAAAAATTGCCTCAAATGAAAATGGACTAACAATTAGGAAAGCAAAGAAATTAGGTTTTTCCGATCGTCAGATTGCCCACCTAAAAGGCGAAACAGAATTGAAAATTCGCAAAAAAAGAAAAAACGAAGGCGTTATACCAACTTATCGACTCGTTGACACTTGCGCCGCGGAGTTCGAAGCATTCACGCCTTACTATTACTCAACTTACGGAGACGAAAATGAAACCCGTGATGCGGATAAGAAACAGGTAATGATTCTTGGTGGCGGCCCAAATAGAATCGGTCAAGGCATAGAGTTTGATTATTGTTGTGTTCATGCAGCATTTGCTCTCAAGGAACTCGGATTCGAAACAATCATGGTAAACTCAAACCCTGAAACAGTTTCAACCGATTACGATACAAGTGATAAACTTTATTTTGAACCTCTGACTTTCGAAGATGTCCTCAATATTTTTGAAGCAGAAAAGCCTTGGGGAACGATCGTCCAATTTGGAGGACAAACACCACTTAATCTGGCTGCAGATCTAGAATTAAATGGCGTTGCAGTGATCGGAACATCGCCAAAGAGTATAGAACAAGCAGAAGATAGGAAATACTTCTCAGCCTTACTCGATGAGCTCGGTCTCAAACAAGCAGATGCAGGCACTGCAACTTCAGAAGAAGAAGCCATAGAGGTAGCTCAAAGAATTAGTTATCCAGTTCTTGTCAGACCCAGTTTTGTTCTTGGAGGACGTGCAATGGTCATCGTTTATGACGATCAAGAATTAAGCTTATATATGCGCTCAGCTGTGGAGGCGAGCCCAGAAAGGCCTGTACTTGTTGACCGATTCCTTGAAGATGCGACGGAAATTGACGTGGATGTTATTTCTGATGGAGAAATCTCAGTCGTAGGAGCAATAATGGAACACATTGAACAGGCAGGCATTCATTCTGGAGACAGTGCATGTGTTATTCCTCCTTTTTCTATCAGCGATAAGATCAAAGAAGAAATTAGCACAGCATCAAAAGCACTTGCTAAAAAATTACAAGTGAAAGGATTAATGAACATACAGTTCGCTGTCAAAAATGAAGAACTTTTTGTCATAGAGGTGAATCCACGAGCCTCCAGAACAGTACCTTTTGTATCAAAAACAATTGGTGTTCCACTGGCTAAACTTGCAGCCAAGGTTATGGCAGGAGAAAAACTAACCGATCTAGGATTTACAAAAGAAGTTACTCCAGATCACTACGCGGTGAAAGAAGCGGTCTTTCCATTTGTTAAATTCCCCGGAACTGACATTGTTCTGGGCCCAGAAATGAAAGCTACTGGAGAAGTCATGGGCATAGATTCTGACCTAGGAATGGCCTATGCTAAATCGCAAATGGCTGCTTCTTGTCCACTACCTCTTGGAGGCAATGTGTTTATTAGTCTTAAGGATCGCGACAAGGATAAAGCAAAAAAAATAATTAAAGAATATCACGAATTGGGATTCAAATTATTTTCAACTGAAGGAACAGCCAAAGCCATTAAGGATGAGGAAATTCCCGTCACTCAATTATTCAAACTGGCTGAAAAGCGCCGACCCAATGTATTAGATATGATTAAGAATGGTGAAATTGACTTTGTAATCAATACAACTAGTGGTGATCGTAACCCTCGAGCAGATGAAGTCACCATTCGTAGTTCTGCTGTTGCCAATGGAATACCGGTCATGACAAATCTAAGTGCAGCAAAGGCAAGCTGTATGGCTATTAGATCTTTGAAATCTTTGGATTTAAAAGTAAAAACACTTCAAGAATTTCATATAGGTTAATTCACTGCTGATCTGATAATAAGCTCTTCAATCTGCGCTATAATCAGATCAAAGAATCATTCTAAGAAACAAGAACTTTAATTATAAGTCCTTAGAATTTCAAAATCGTTATTCTTTTTCAAAAAAACCTACGGAAAATGGCCTCACCGAACCGTCGGGGAAAAGAACTAGCATCCCTTTTCCGTGATGATCGCCAATTTCCACTAACCAAGGCTGATTGCCCCATCTATAGGCCGCTAATGCGCTACTAGCACTAAATCGTGTAGGAACATAGGTTCCTTTGAGCTCCTCCTCATCTTTTGTCCTATTCAGTCTACGGTATGTAGGACAAATCCATGTCTTCCTAGGTATATCATATTCATCCTCAAAGGTAGTGAACCAGAAATCCCAAATACTTTCCTCATCTTTACTGTTTGGCGCCTGAGGAAAATGACCATTATCATTATTGTACGCACTAAGAGCTGTGAATAAGCTTCTCATATTAGCGACACAGGCAGCTTGTTCAGCCTTTCTCCGGATCATGTCGCTAAGAGCCAAAATCATTGATGCAAGTACAGCAATGATTGATACAGATATTAAAAGCTCAATGATAGTGAACCCTTCAATAAAACTTTTTTTAGCTTTCCTCATAAAATCAAACGGGCCGACATCTAAGAAAAGATGTCGGCCCGGATAAATTATAATTGGTTAAATCTTCTACCCTCCTGCTGCAGCAACAGCTACAATCGTCTGAGATATCCGCGCACCAAAAACGGTAATAGATACGATACGAGATTCTCCTGGCTCAACTGGGTCAGCCGCAGCTTCAGAAAATACCAAAATACACTTACGGTCTGATCCGTTTCCAGGCTCACCTGTGATCGGGTTTACATCACCGCTACTCTGTCCAAAGAAACGCATCACGGGAGCTTTCTGCGTTATCTTGCATTGGAAAGAACCTGTCACTGAACCACCAGTCCCTGCTCCCTGAATAATTCCGACAACACCTTGTTCTGAAGTAGTGTCAGCCGTTCCAAAGCACTCACCAATGTAAACGGATCCTTCATGAAAAATAACAGAAGCGTTTATTTGGGAAAAGACGGCAGTAGTATCATCCGTGAAACGAGCAAGGCCAACTCCGTTGACCATATACATAACAGCTTGATAAGTTCCTGTGGTTGACAAGTTGTAGCTATTATTTGACCAAGGTCCACCGACCCAAGCAGATGCCGGTGAGCCGCTAATAACTAAAACTGAAGCGATGAGGGATAAGATCTTCTTCATATAGTTCACTTTTTACAAAAAATAGACACTTTATCAAGAAGAATCCTTCTATTTTATAGGTTTTTAGCATTTTCTCGGGTGAATTTATCAAGACATTCACTGGATAGATAGGATTCTTATTCCATTATAGCGCATGGACTACAGCCAATTTGCTGATTATCACATGCACACTCCACTTTGCCGCCACGCAAATGGAGAACCCATTGATTATGCAAAAATCGCTTTGGAGACTGGTCTGAGCGAAATCGGCTTCTCAGATCATAGCCCGGCCAAAGAAGATGATTTTGATGATTGGCGCATGTTAATATCAGAATTTCCTGAATATCTTAAATTAATCCAAACTGCTAAGAATGGAGTGCCTGAAATATCAGTGAAGCTCGGGCTTGAAATAGATTATTTTGAAAAAGGCCACGCATGGATCGAACAATTATCCTCGATGGCAGATTTCGATTACCTCATAGGCAGCGTACATTATATTGCACCTGGGTTTGCGCTTGATGATCCAAAATGGATAGGAAAATGGTCTGGCATTGCCGAGGTTGAGGAAATATGGACATGCTATTGGAAAATATACACGAGCTGCGTACGCAGTGGTCTATTTGATCTCCTGGCCCATCCTGACTTACCAAAAAAGTTTGGACATAAACCAAATGGTGACCTTCGCCGTTTCTATGAACCAGTGATCGAAGCAGCACTTGAAACTAATACCGCAATAGAAATTAATACTGGCGGATGGCGAAAAGAATGTGCAGAGCAATACCCAGAACGCGATTTTCTTGAAATGATGGTCAGCGCAGGCATTCCCATATCAATTAGTTCGGATGCTCACTCTCCTCAAGAAGTAGGAATGAATTTCAAGGAAGCTGCGTCACTCGCCTCTGACATTGGGTTCACTCATACTGTCCGTTTTGAGAATAGAACAAGGACCGAAATACCGTTCAGTATTTAATAATAAATGAAACTGAAAGTCAGGGACCGAACCATTGATTTTTCACAGAAAATAATGGTGATGGGGATTATTAATATCAATGATGATTCATTTTCAGGAGACGGAACACTGGACCAGAAAAAAGCCATTAAATTTGCAAAAGATCATGTCGCTAAAGGAGCAGACATTATCGACGTCGGAGCAGAAAGTGCTCGCACTAACCGTGGAGCAATATCAATCGAAGAAGAAATCGAAAGGCTTCGCCCATTCATTGAGTCTTTTCATTCTATCAAATGGAATGAAAAAATAGAACAACCACTACTATCAATCAATACATGGAGACCGGAAGTGGTAAAAGAAATATTACCTCTTGGAGTGGATCTGCTGAACGATATCGGTGCGCTGCATTCCAATGATAATGCAAATTTATGTGCAGAACATGGGACGGCTCTATTAATAATGCATAGCATCGGACTGCCGAAAGAGCCTCATCTCGGAGAAAAATACGACGACATAGTTGCAGAAGTGAACAGATTCTTTGAAGAAAAAATTCGAGGTGCAGAATCAGTGGGGCTCCATAGAGAGCGGATAGTATTGGATCCGGGAATCGATTTTGCGAAGGACCGCCAAGATAATCTTCTATTACTGAAACACCTTAATGAATTAAAAATTCACAGAAGGCCACTACTAGTCCCCGTTTCAAGAAAAACAGTGATCGGTGATGTTTTGCAAATAAAAGAACCTCAAGATCGAGATGCTGGTACCGTGGCATGCTCGGTCACAAGCATCTTGCGAGGAGCTTCTATCCTTAGAGTACATAATGTATCAGCCACTTCCAAAGCAATTCGGACACTTGAACCTTTGCTTAAATAGCTTTTAAGCCCATCGATGAATTCGGCTATCAAGTTGAAATATCTGCCCGGAAACTGAGGGCATTTGAGTGTGAATAAAAAGAACGAACGCGGCAACTGATTCCGGAGTATTCAAAGTATTTAGTGTATGGGAACTCAATACTTGATCCTTTACATTTTCTGGTACATCAGCAGTAAATTGAGTTTCGAGCCACCCTGGTAAAATACAATTGGATCTAACGTTTCTCTTGCCCCCTTCCTGCGCCAAACTCTGAGTCAAACTGATGAGCCCAGCCTTCGAGGCGGCATAATTTGTTTGCCCTATTGGTCCCGAAATAGCTGAAAATGATCCTATATTAATTATGTGGCCACTGCGGTTCTTACATAAAAGTTTTAATGCTAATTTTGAACAGAGAAATGCCCCTCTTAAATTAACCCTAATAACCTCGTCCCATTCCTCTTCAGACAGGTTTAAGAATAATGAATCCTTTTTTGTTCCTGCATTATTGATAAGTAAATCAAGATCTCTCGTTATATTTTCATTGAAATAATTCTTAACAGAAAGTTCATCACCAACGTCCAGTTCAGAATGGCAAGGGCTAAGCACCTCAAAGCCTGATGAAATTAATTGTGTTGAAATTATTTTAGCAAGTGCCCCTTCTCCACCTGTTATCAATGCCAAAGGTTTTGTGCAATCTGACATCTAAATATGATATGACCGTTTCTTGATCATGCCTTACCGTTCTTCTTTTAGTTTTGGTAGCCTTGCACCTGAAGATTTTATCCATTCACTCAAATCCTTAGAAAGTTCCTCACGCTTCGCAGATTGATCCAATCCAATCGTCTCTGATATATCTTTGGAAATATTAAACATTTCTTCTGAGCCATCTTCATGCCATCTAATTAATTTATAATTTCCTTTTCTAATAGCAGATGATGGTCGATTTGCCGAACCATGATAATGAGGAAAATGCCAAAATAATGCCCTCTTCTGTAATGTCCCATTTCTGAAAATACTATTAAGATCGAGTCCATCCTGATGCTGTGAAGGATCTAATTTGATTCCTGCAGCAGTTAATATAGTAGGATAGAAATCACTACTAATAATCGGCACATCCGTCTTGGTTCCTTCCTCAATAACGCCAGGCCACGCCATTATTGCTGGCACTCGAATGCCTCCCTCATAGAGCCACCCCTTACCCGCTCTTAAGGGCAGGCAAGATGTTGGAGCAGCTCGTCGATTATTCTGTAAAGTCGAAAGACCTCCATTATCTGAAGTGAAAATTATAAAAGTATTCTCATTAAGTTTAAGCTCTTCAAGCTTACGAATAACTTTTCCTACACTCCGATCCACACTCTCAACCATTGCTGCATAATCAGGATTGTTCTGAGTCATCCGTGTACTTCCATATCTTTCTTTTTTTATACTAACCTTTGAAGACAACCCAATTTCTCTCATCCGTTTCTCATATCTCATAGCATCATTCTTACGTGCCTGAATAGGAGTATGAACTGAATAATGCGCCAACATCAAAAGAAAGGGGACGTCTTTCTTTTTCTCAATAAATTTAGATGCTTCCTCAGCCAATAAATTAGTAAGATATGAATCCTTCTTTGCTGAATCAAAATCTGGAACATCACTCGGTGATAAAGCTGTCTTCGATTTTTTCTTATTTCTTTTGAACGGGTAATAATATGAACCAGGTGAACCTGCCCTATTAACGCCTCGGTGATAATCAAAACCATGGAAGCTTGGATGGTCTTGGTCGTCTGCACCTAAATGCCACTTACCTAAATAAGCTGTAGCATAACCAGATTTCTTTAGAGATTCGGCAAAGGTTACTTCATTTTGAGGCAATGCCTTCACATTTTTTGGTGTTACTAGAACATTAAATTTTTGGCTCGCTCCAATCCAATCCGTAATACCCAAGCGGGCTGGATTCTTGCCAGTCATTACTGCAGACCTAGTAGGAGAGCAAACCGGTGAAGCAGAATATGCTTGGGTAAACCGAACACCCATAGCTGCTAATTTATCTATATTAGGAGTTAAATGATACTTACTACCATAGCACCCCAGATCACTCCATCCGAGATCATCAATTAAAAAGAAAATGATATTAGGACGCTTCTCAGCTGAATGAGTCGCTTGTGGACTGCTAAAAATAAGAAGTAAGGCCGGAAAAATGGCAATAAAATGGGACATAAATTGCCCTCCAATATTAAATCTAAATAACTCCAGCTTTTTTGAGAGTGGCATATGCACCATTCTTAGCGACCGTCTTCAAAGCTCTAGCAGTAAGCTTCACCTTTACATATTTATTGAGTTCTGGGACCCAAATGCGCTTTTTCCTTAAGTTCGGGGAAACATCACGTTTGATAACCTTGGTCACATGACGGCCGATTCCACCTTTTTTCTTGGCTAAACCACTACGATGGATTTTTCCTCCGCGACGAACGCGCGATCCTGTTATTTCGCAAACTTTAGCCATTATTCTACTCCGGTCTATTACTCAAGGGGCGGTCATATTAGATGATATAAGCCTTTGGTCAAGAATTATTGGGTATTTTGATGTCTGTATAGCTTGATTTACTATTCCTGACAGATTAGGCATTTTCTCAATGCATGACTTTCATTATCACGACGGAATCCTTCATTGTGAGGGTGTTAATCTAGCGGATCTGGCAATTCAGCATGGCACCCCATTATATGTATATTCAGCAAATACAATTCTAGAACACTATCGTCGACTAAGTTCAGCGCTAAGTGATTTGGATCATCATATAGCATTTGCAGTTAAAGCAAATTCGAATCTATCTATATTAGAGCTCCTTAATGATGAAGGTGCCGATTTCGATATTGTTTCCGGTGGTGAACTTTTCCGTGTAATAAAAGCTGGCGGCACAGCAAAACAATGCACCTTTGCCGGGGTAGGAAAAACACGTGAGGAAATAGAATATTCACTGAACGAAGGCATCTATTGTTTCAATGTTGAAAGTGAGGCAGAACTAAGATTCATCAATCAGATATCTAGTGAGCTTAATGTAATTGCTCCAGTCGCAATCCGAGTGAATCCAAACGTAGATGCAAAAACACACAAATATATTTCGACAGGAAAAAGTGAGAATAAGTTCGGAATAGATTTTGAATTTATTGAGGACCTTTATGAAACAGCTTCAAAAGAATTGAAGAATCTAGAATTGCGTGGCCTCCAAATGCACATCGGCTCTCAATTATCTGAAGTCAAACCTTTCGTTGAAGCCGTGCAAAGAGTGGCTCCACTTGCACAAAAACTAAAACAAAAACATGATATCAAATTCTTCAGCATTGGCGGAGGAATTGGAATCGTGTATGAAGACGCACTCGCGAGCGGCAAGGATAGCTGGTGGCAGGAAAAGGATCAGAAAAAAACGCCTCTTACTATCGAGGAATATGCCTCCGAAATCGTACCTATCCTAACCCCTTTGGGACTTAAAATAATGCTCGAGCCAGGACGATTAATTGTGGGAAACGCGGGTATTCTTATCAGTAAAATTCTATATAAAAAGGTCGGCACAGCGAAAACATTCGCCATAGCCGATGCAGGCATGGGTGATCTGATTCGACCGGCACTGTACCAAGGACATCACGACATTGTTCCAATTCAAAATAGATCAAACGAAAATGAAACAGTTGATATTGTAGGACCCATCTGTGAGAGCGGAGACTTCTTTGCTCAGGACAGGGAACTACCGAAGTTAGAAGAGAGTGATCTGATCGGAATGCTAAGTTCTGGAGCCTACGGATTTGTAATGGCATCAAATTATAATTCCAGGACATTGCCTGCAGAGGTACTAGTTTCTGACAAGACTCACAAACTGATAAGAAAGAGGCAAACTTACGAAGATCTGATTAATGGTGAAGATCTGTAATTTATCAGGATAAAAATCAATATTATCTCATCAATGAGTTATTTTTATCATAATAAGATAATCTTAGTTTTAGCAATGATTCTGGTTGCTCTTTTATCTAGCACAGAAAAATCTTCAGCGATCTTCGGCCGCAGTCTCAAAAAATCTAAAGTAAAAACACGTACGAATCCGGGTGAATTCATTATCGTGAGTGGAGGCACCGCGTTAAGGAAATGGGAAAACTTAAGAAAAGAGAAGTACCAGCATGACCGCTGGTGGGGAAATTTCATTCGCCCGGCACGCGCACGGATCCAAGAACTACAAAATGAATATGGCAATCAATGTGAAATTACATGGTTAGTCTATAAACCAAGTTATGAGTCACGTTCAAATGAAGATAATAAACCTCTGATTTCCTGGATAGAATCTGTAAGGGATAAATACAAGATACGCTTACTTTGGATAACTGAAGGTAAAGATATTATAAACTACATAAACAACGGAAAGGACCGGTCCCAAACAAAAATAGCTGGATTTGAATATTATGGGCATTCCAACAAGTACGCTTTCTTAATCGACTATAGTAATAGAATAATAGGTGTTAGCACTGTATGGTTACACGAAGAAGAATTAACAGGAATTAATCGATCCTCATTTTTACGAAAATCTAAGTGTATTAGTTATGGGTGCAACACTGGAGAAAGCATGTCAAAAAAATGGCGTAAAGCGACAGGAGCTTCTATGCGTGCTGCTATCGGAAAAACTGATTACACTAATCCACTAAAACCAACTGTAGTGCCGCCAGGTTACTGGAACGATTCAAAATCAATATTCAAAAGGAAAAAGTAAAAATTTTGCGTGCCAAAAAATGATCGTAAATTATAATAATTACTAACAATAGATATCATTGATTTCTTTCAATTAAGTGAAATTTCAAGAATTAAAATTACTTTACGAATTGCCTTTTTTTGATCTTCTTACCAAGTCAAGAAGCGTTCATGAATTGAACTGGCCTAAAAATGAAATACAACTATGTACGTTGTTATCCATCAAGACCGGAGGCTGTAGCGAAGATTGTTCTTACTGTGCACAAAGTGCACGATATAAAAGCGGGGTAGATGCTGAAAGATTAATGCCAAAATGCGATGTACTGGATCGCGCAAAGGCTGCCAAAGAAAATGGGTCAACTAGATTCTGTATGGGAGCTGCCTGGAAAAACGTCAAAACTAATACCAAACGTTTTGATGAAGTCCTTGAAATTATTAAGGATGTTTCAGAGCTCGGAATGGAAGTTTGCACAACGCTTGGAGAATTGGGACCAGAAGAAGCAAAGAAACTAAAAGAAGCTGGAGTAACAGCATACAATCACAATATTGACACTTCACCAGAACACTACCCAAACATTGTAACTACTCATTCTTTTGAAGATCGATTGAAAACCATTCGTAATGTACAAGATGCAGGAATGTCCGTTTGTTGCGGTGGGATATTAGGTCTTGGAGAAACGGTTGATGATAGACTCCGAATGCTAGAAATATTATCAAACTTCAATCCTTCTCCAGAAAGCATACCTATAAACAAGTTAATGCCAATGCCTGGAACGCCTCTCGAAGGGGCCGAACCTGTAGACACGTTTGCAGTTGCTCGAACCATTGCATGTGCACGGATTGCGGTACCTAAAGCTAAAATAAGATTATCTGCTGGCCGTTCAGCGTTAAGTGAAGAAGCTCAAACGCTCTGTTTTTTTGCAGGAGCTAATTCAATATTCTACGGAGATAAATTGTTAACGGCAACCAATCCGCAAACTGTTCAGGACATGAAATTATTACAAAAACTAGGCATGAGTCCTCAGGAACCAAATCCAAAACTCAAAGCACCTGAGTCAAGTTCCGAAAAACCACTTGCTCCACAAATTGCATAGCTGCAAAAATATTTCAGTACCCATGAAAGTGCAAGGACGGTTAATTCTTATAACTTCCTTGTTATTTTTTTCAGTCCCAGCTCTAGAAAAAACAAAAGGCCAAGGAAACACACCCCGCACCTACGCCCCCACAAAATCTCGATCAACATCTCCCTCATATCCATGGCACAGAAATATCACTTCTACCATATTCTGGATAGGAGAACGCGCGACCGCCAATAACCCAACACATAACATTGCAAGTTCCTGGAACACCAAGTGGATGGAAAACTATGGTGGCTACGATGACCCCAATGCAGCTAACCGGGCCAGAGATTATAGACCTAAGAAATTCATACCTAAACTCAATCCATTTTACATTGCTTTGCCATACAATGATCGGATCAACTACAAAAAAACAAAACAAAGCGCAAAACGTGTAATTCCTTGGTTCGGTCGAACATTCAAAAAAGAAGGTCAAAGCGTATGCGATGGGAGATGGGTGGCTATACATTACAAAGGAAAAGTCTGTTGTGCTCAATGGGCCGACGTTGGTCCTTTTGGAACGGATGACTGGGCCTATGTTTTCGGTAGATCACGACCCAAAAACCGTAAAAATGACGGAGCAGGAATTGATCTGTCACCTGCGGTACGTGATTTTCTTGGAATAACCGGAAAGGACAATAAATGTGATTGGCGATTCGCAGAATTACATGAGATCCCATATGGCCCATGGAGAAAATTCGGATCAAATAATCCGTTCGTTAATACCAGAACAACTCCAACTAAAATCAACAAAAAGGAAATAGACGCTTTAAAAAGAGCCCGAGAAGCCTGGCTCAGACGATCTAGGCGGTAACCCTCACTCAGGAGAAGAGACCGCAAAACAAAACACCCGTGTCAGTATTGACCCGGGTGTTTTGTTTTGACCGGCACGCGAATACACCCGCACCAGTTTATTTTTCCTAAAGGAAAAAACTATATATTCGTCTTCAGTGCGTCCCAACCCTTGCGCGGCACGCGCCATGCCAACTCGTTGATTGCCGCATCGCTAGTAACCACTCCAGCCTCATTGAGTTCGATTTTCTTGCCTGCAAGTGCGCAGAGATTACCCAGCTGGATATTTGCGGTCATAAACCCGGAGTAGCTAAAGTTCGACTGGCTATACTCTCTCGGCTTATCGCCCCGACATGCGATGATAAACTCATCATGGTGTCCGGGTGAACGCTCAAGAAGTTGCTTAGGCTTGCCGAATTCTCTCTGACGGCTTTCGGGAATAATACGCGGGCTGTTCCAGTAGTCACCAGTGACCAACATTTTTCCTTTTGTACCGATGATGAGATTGCCGGTACGTGGCAATTTACGGCCCTCGGATTTCAACTCTTCAGGAGTTTCCGGCATATTGTCCTTACCGTTCTTTTTCTTTCCCTCATACCAGTAAGTGGTGAATGCGGGAGTTTCCTTGGTAGCACGGTAATCAACCTTTAAGGTCATTCCTGCAGGGAATTGTCCCTTGCAGGGACCAGTCATCATTAGAGGCTCTGCAGAAGCTGCATAACCGGGTCGCATGATAGAATAAATGCCATCGGTAGTGTGGCAGGCCATGTCGCCAAGTGCACCGGAACCAAAGTCCACAAAACCGCGCCACTTGAATGGATAGACACCATTTGTGTAGTGACGCATTGGAGCAGGTCCGATCCAGGATTCCCAGTCAATGTGTGCAGGAACTTTATCAACTTTCTTCGGATTATCTCCACCCTGCGGCCAGACAGGACGATTGGTCCATGTATGAAACTCCTTAATCTCACCAACTGCACCGGCCTTCACAAATTCGTAAGCCAGACGCCATCCGTTGCCGGCGTGTCCCTGATTACCCATCTGGGTAACAACACTCTTGTTCTTCTCATAAGCCTTAGTGAGGTTTTGCGCCTCACGTACTGACCATGCCAAGGGCTTCTCGGTGTAACAGTGGATACCGTTACTGATGGCGGTCATTGAAGGACCATAATGGGTATGATCAGGAGTGGCCACGAAAACGACATCCAGCTCCTTGGTATGGTTCTGGAACATTTCCCGCCAGTCGGTATAACCCTTGGCATCTTTCCATTCGTCATTATTGTGAACATTTTTCCAGCTATTCTTGTCAACCTCAGCAAAGGCAACGCACTCTAGGCCGTATTTCTTGCGGTTGTTCCAAGCAAATCCAACATGTGCGCCGGCCCTGCCGCCGGTAGCCACAAAGCCAACTTGAAGCTTACTGTTTTGATTTTGCGCCCGAACGATTGCGGGCATTCCGAGAGTCGAGGCGGCCCCGGTCACGGCCGCTGACTTGATAAATTTACGACGAGTCAATTGTTTAGACATAGGTTTGGTTTTATTACGCATGATCAATAGTTTGTTCAGTTATGAATTTATATATAAAGTCTTCTATAAATATTATTATTAAAGTTCAAAATTAGATTAGATCGATTTAATTTTTATATTCCTGTAAGCAACTGGTCCGTGGTCACCTTGAAACATGATTGGACCCTTTGTCGCCTCTTTTCCAGTTACACCACTTGGGGTTGGACCCTTCATTTCAACGTTTTCGTGCAATATTTGACCATTGAGCTCAACTTTGATAAACTTAGCATTACTTGTTTTTTTGCCTCCCTCATCATAACCGGGAGCCTGAAAATCGATCACGTATTTTTGCCACTCTCCAGGTTTTTTACAAGCATTTACCTTCGGCGGCTGAGCACCATAAATAGCCCCCATATCGCCTCCTCCGAGCTTTGCCTTTCCATAACTATCTAGGACCTGAACCTCATATTCACCCATTACATAAATCCCAGAATTTGCTCCTTTGGGAACCATCACTTCCAGCTCAATACGAAACTTACCTCCCCATTTTTTTTCAGAATAAATGTCCCAGCTCTGCCCATGACCAGATACCTTATTAATCATAGCTCCTTGACCCTTACTAGCATCTAGTGTTTTTGGATTTTCCTTGGACTTGCTGGGAACACCGACTACCCAAGCATCTTTACCTTTTGCTTTCTTTTTAGTAGACCAACCTTTCAGATCTTTACCGTTGAATGGAGAACCAGCATGATGATCTGCAAAGGCAAAGCTTAACATCATCATCAGTATTGAAAGGGTAGTAGAAAATTTCTTAATCATTATTAGTTAAATGCTTAGTTATTAGTTTATCTCAACGAGGAGGAATAATTCTCTAGAAATTTACATCTAATGGTCAAGCATCAATTATTAATCAAAAAAGCTAATTTTAGACAAAATTGTATATATTTAGACCGTGCCTGCTAATTAATTGGGATCTTTCCACTATTATTCATTGTCAGCTAAGTATCGTTCCGCTTCCAAAGCCGCTCTACAACCATCCCCGGCCGCGGTTATCGCTTGCCGATAAACATGATCAGCAACATCTCCAGCCGCAAAAAGACCTTCTACATTTGTCTTAGTGCAGCTTGGCTTTTGAACAATATAACCGTTCTCATCTGTCTCAACTAGTCCCTCAAGAAATTGAGCATTAGGAACATGACCAATGGCAACAAAAACACACTTTAATTCAATTTCTGTTTCATCATTAGTCTTCAAATTCGAAACTTTAACTGCCCGCATTTCTCCATCATCAGTTAAATATTCAGTTACCTGACTATCCCAAACGGGCTCAATTTTTTCATTACTTAAAGCCCGATCTGCCATGATTTTTGAAGCTCTCAACTCATCACGACGATGAATCAAGTAAACCTTTGAAGCAAATTTTGTAAGAAATGTTGCTTCTTCGCAGGCTGAATCCCCTCCTCCTATTACCGCGACCGGAACGTCCCTGTAAAAAGCCCCGTCACAAGTCGCGCATGAAGTAAGTCCATGACCGATAAGTTTTTCTTCACCATCGATCCCAAGATGTCTCGGATCGGCTCCAGTAGCAACAATGACAGTTTCAGTTTCGTACTGCCCTTCACCGCAAGTCACATTAAAGGTTGAACCATTTTTTTCTACAGAAGTTACTTTTTTATATTCTACTCTGGCTCCGAACTTTGTAGCTTGTTCCTGCATATGCATCATGAGTTCTGGACCCATGATCCCTTGAGGAAAACCAGGATAATTTTCAACCTCAGTCGTAGTTGTTAATTGTCCTCCTAGCTGATCTCCTGCCAAAACCAGCGGTGATAAATTCGCTCTGCCCGTATAAATTGCTGCCGTCCACCCGGCACATCCTGTTCCTATGATAATAACTTTTTCCATGGTCCATTGAGTATGGCGATGATAGCCGCTAGGTCAATCCGAGTTAGAGCTATTCTCTTAAGAAAATATTTCTTCTATTTGCTGATTGGGAAGGAAATTTCCAACTAATGGCTGAGAAAGGTTCTCCTGTGACTGTTGCCAAGTAGCCAAAACCCCTTCCGGAGTAATAAGTGTCGAAACGTAACGACTGCAACCGGTTCCATGAGGTGATACAAACATAGGCTCATGAGAAGAAATTCGACAGATTTCCGGAAATGATTGATCAAATCCAGCAGCCATACCTCCAATTTCTTCACAAGAAAATCCACGTGCCCTAGAAACGCCAATGTTGCTCTCATTAAGAGAGCGTAAACATTCTGCCCCATCATAAAAATATATAGAAATTGGAGATATCCCTGAAAAAACACCTAGGGGAGGTACTGGTAAACGGTCTGTGATTCGGGTACATGCAACGTCCCAAGAATTTCCGCGCGGAAATACATTAACGCTTTCAATTTTATATTGATCATGTCCAGATCCCCTCACTGCAAGACCAGTATTTGAACTAGCCCAGGTATAAGGATGACTGCAAAACAATACTCCAGTCTGATCATTATCTCCTGGAATCTGAAATGCCACTGGATCCTTCACATGAAGAGACCCTAATTCATCGCTACTAATAGCAGTATAAACTGAGCCTGGATCGAGACCCATAATGGAATCAGATTTAACTATATCAATATCCCATATTCCAGTCCCCTTCTTCTGATAATCAATAAAATTTGAAGGATACGATCTATCTTTTTCCGTTGATAAATAAAGTTCAACACCTGCAGGCCCAATAAGCAATGAGGTGCCCTCGATGGAAACAATTTTATCATTTCCATTTTGTAATTCTTTTTTGGTGAATGATTTCTTTTTCTCCCATGGACCCAGAACTGAATCAGATGAAAAGATGGCTAACTCAAGACCACGCTCGCCAGAACCGACCCCAGTTCTTTAATCACCATGATTCCGGTAACGACCACACAACCAGAAAATGCCATCAGAATCACAAATCACATTACCGCCCCCAAACCAAAATCCTTCAGAACCAGCTTGAGGCTCCACAAAAATATTTGCTGTTTCCTGATCAATCAGGGCGCATGCAAGTCGTTGAAGTCGTTCTTTAATTTCTTTTTCCATCCATATGGATCTTTATCTTTAAGAATTTAACTCTTCATGAACAGCGGGCATTATCTCATTCAATTCATTGATGGTTCGAAAATATGATGCGCATTGCGTATTTGCTAATAGTTTAATTAAAGGATCCCAAAAATGGATTCCAGAGCTGTCTATCCTATCAAAAAGAATTATGGGTTTTCCCCGCATCAAGGAATCATTAGATTCCTTTAACAGTAGCAACGCTAGCAATTCCTGAACTGTCCCTGCACCACCCGGAAAAATAACAAATGCATCTGATCTTTCAATCATCACTTCCATACGGGTATAAATGTCAGACCTTAGCCAGAAACTCGACAATCCATCAGGAAGACCTTCAAGTCTAATAATGTGCGGAACATTCGATCCTCCGGTCCATCCCTCTGCATCAACCGCTCCACGAACCACTGCTCCCATGACTCCGGTCCTGCCCGCACCTGAAACACAACCATAACCTGAGCCTACCATTTGCTGACCAAGCTCATAACCATCATCAAGATAGCTCTGGTCCTTAATACTAGCAGAACAAAACACACAAACATTTCCTAATTGTCCTGTTATAGGAGGAGATTCATAAGAATATATTTCATCTGTTTGATCTTCAGCAACAGAATGTCTTTCCGGGTCGGGTACTCCTAATTCACGGACCCTATTCAAACCCTCTATGACATTTTCTGGCTCATTTACGGCAAGAAGGAAATCCCTAAAGTCCTGAGCAATAGTTCCCAATGTTCTCAAATGATTCAAAACATTAAAAAAAGGATCCCATGAATTATCTCCATTAAGGACTACTGTCCCTTTTTCTTTAAGTTTTTCATCCATCGTCTGATATCCAACAAATATAGAAACGGCCTTGAAAAGTTCTTCCAGAGTCGCGCCTGGCGTGAACACAAAGGCATCAGAACGGATGATCTGATCCTGAATATTTGATAAAGTTACTGACTGATCCCCATTCGAGTTACTTATGTCCCAACCCGAAGAGAAGAGAAGATATAGCAACTTGGCTCTCGGCTCGCGTGAAGGATCTTTTTCACCTGCAACACGACCTGAAAGAAGAACATTTGGCATAAGAATTAAATATGGTATCGAAACGCGCTAAACTTAGTAACTATTTTGTTTTGTCAGATTAAAATTTCCAAAGACATTAAAAATCATTTTTCCCTATACCTCTCATCTTCATTGGTAAGGAATGCCTTAAAACCAACAGTTCAAATCCTTTTCGCATCCAAAAATCGTATCAGTTATTGGCTTTTGCATGGAATCTGCTTAATTCCAATGTTAAGCGCTTAATTTCAATGCTAGACACAAAAAAAGCCAAAGAAAAACTCGGTCTCGGTAATACTTATGGTTCCAATGATCCATCCACAAAATCACTCAAAGACTACATTAACTTAAAGTTATCCGCTCGTGGATTTGATATCGTCGGTGATGAAAGAGATTACCCGTTTCTCGAAATGGGACGATCACTACTAGCAAACTTCAGAGAAAGAGTTCGACTACTCTCTGATTACTTGTGTCCCGCTGACGAACGCATTAACAATTTTCTCCTTCAATATTTAGATGATTGCTCCGACGATCTGAGAGATCTTGGTTCCCTTATACCAGAAGGATCTCTCACCCTCGAGAGACATGGAATCGCAAGATTACTAAGCATTCCTCCAGAAAAAGATTCCTTCGAATCCAATATTGTTTCCTCATACAGAGTGGCTCAAGGTGTTTGTCACAATCCCAGCAAAGACAGACGGACAACGCAAGGTGTTTTCCATGTGGTGGAAGGTGGACTGCCTATTCCTGCAGACAAAAAATCCGTTCCCAAAAAAGCCTTCGCTAGGCTATTATCTGCTGCTCTTAATCCGCCTGATGAATTATTAACGATCCCTTACACTTCAACTCAAAAGTCTCCGACTAAGGCCTTCCTATCTTTACTTCTAAGGCCCTCCGTATTTCCAGAAATACCCGGCATTTCAAATGGCAGCTCAATGGAAATTCGCTTCTTTGTACCCGGGAATCTAGTTAGTAATTTAGACTTTGTAGAATCAATCTTTGGCAATGCAGGAGATCCATTCCTCCCAGAAAATGATAGCTCTCTAGACTCCAACGGATGGAGCGGTCATACTGGTTGTGTCATTTTAGCACCTCACCTAATCAATCTCACCAAAAAGGAATTAGGCCTACCTCACATATCTGAAGCAACAGAGCAGCAGAAAAAGGACCGCATGTGCTGGGAAGATGAATCAGAGTATTACAATGACGGTTCAGCATTTAAAATTACTTGTAGAGATAAAAATGGAATCATAGTCACTCTGATTGCAGATAATTACTACGGTTATTGTAAAAAAGAGGTCAAATCACAGATCAGCTATGCTTGTAATCTTCTTGGAGGTTGCGAAGAAGAACATGCGGGAGGCACTATAGCTTTTCCATCATTTGATCATGGAGAAGACTTCGCTTTAAATCTATTACTGGCCGGGAAAGAACACACTTATCAGAAAACATTAGATAACTTATCAGGAATTGCGGTAGAGCAGCCCGAAGGATATGCCATCGATAGCTTCTATGATGACATTATTTACCTTCCTGAAAACGCACTAATAAATCAGGAAAACCAGGAAATTACTTGGCAAAAAAAAGACGAGACAGAATCCACTATTAAACTTCATCAGAAAAAAACTTATGTTTATCCATCAGGGTATAAGATTGAATTGGACCGGCCCGCAGCTGGCCGCCGGTGGCGTCTAGTCGGCACTCAAGCTGAAGGTACGTTCTGTCACAAACCGTGCACCGTCTCGGGAGGAGGCAAATCCGAAATATCAAAGCCTTTGTCAGATGCAATGACTGCCGGGTCAATCGTAATTCCTGACTTCAACAAAACTATGGATGAAGTTCGTACTATTCTCGAACAAAATTACTGGGATCGTTATCCTAATCCAAGGAAAACAGCAAAAACAAGCCGGTCAATACTCAGCACAAAACGTTCATTGGGTTCTGTATTAAAACTGCTTACCCCTTCCGAGGACTTCACTAAGGTGCATAATGATTTTATTGATTCAATTTCAAAACCAGCAATCAGCATGGCCCTTCTCATCAAAAGGCTATATAAACCAGATTGGGGAGAATGGGAGAAATGGAGTAACCGCTTCACTGAAGATATCATTGATGGAAAGTCTGGTTACGAACTAAAATACAACGGCGAGAAAGTTATTACGAGATATCTAAGAATCGGCTACGAATTGGACGGATCCTGGCGTATTTTCAGCCTCAGAAAAGATTTTCTTCCTGCTAAAAAGTTGCAACGTGAAGATGACATTTCGGTATCAGCTACCCTCAACACCCAATTTAAAAACGGTCTTCACCCTGAACTAAAAGAAGGATCACATAAATTCATAGAAAATTGTGAATATCGTTTTTTCCAAAGGCCCGATGATGCAATTCACAGAGGATATGATAAAGCAGCAGAAAAAGACTTTTCAAAAAAAGGAAACTTTTTCTCAAATTATGAGCCCATTAATCAGCAAGATCTTGATGAACTAGTACAAGACGCTATCCACTTCGAGAAATATTCGAGGCCTTTGAAGTCCACTTTAAAAAAAGCTCATAAAAAAAAGGAAAATGAATTTGTCGTTACAACTGCTCACCCAAGAATTGTAGACGGGAAACCATCACAAAATCCTCGATACTTGCAAGATAGAGAAGATCTACATAATGGTCGATCTGAGCATTTGGCAAAGGTAGGTATGCATCTTTATCGAGAAATTGCTTATGACAAACCGCTGGCCACACCGGTTAATGCAATCCTACCAGGACGACGCCATAATCCACCAAATGCTAAATTAGGAATTCGTGCCTTAGCCGTTTACAATCCATTACATTATCAAGAATTACCTGAATTGTTCATGGATTATATTGCCAGTCTTACAGGTAAATCGCCGTCAACGACAGGTGCCGGATCTGAAGGAGCCTTAACAAAAGGACCCTTTAACTCTCTCTCTCAAATAATCGATCTTAATAACGCATTAACTTCTGCTCTTCTTATTAAGCAACCTCACTTTATTAGTGCTGCCGGTTATGTTGGTCCTAATTTTCGTGTAGACCATGACATTAGTCTGATTGTTCCAGAGGTTTGGTCACGCATGCATATCGCTGAAAGAGATCCAAACATAATGATCCGTGATGGATTACTTGAGTCCTGTTCAAACTTAGAAGAGTTTAAGGATGCCTCTCGATTAGGATACCGGATCACCGAAAAGTTTGTTCACCGTTATTTTGGGCGCATCTTTGCCGACCCTGGAAGCATTTTTACAGAAGAAATGCTCCGACCAGAGCTACAAGACAAAGCGGCATTCAGTGAGGGCTTGAGTAATATCGTTGAAACTCAAAAACAAATAGCGAAATTATATTTCGAAGACAATAGCATTGATGATGCATGCCCCCCACTCAAAGCTCTCCTGCACATTATGGCATTTGGAAAATATGAAGGGCATGACATCAATAGTAATAAAGTGCGTTCTCTCTTCGAACCGGAGAATTTATTGGAAAGTGATTGGTATCAACAAAGAATAAAAGCCAAATGCCAGGTCGATGAGGGACTCTTTAAAAAACAGTTAAAATCATTAGAAAAATTTTCCTCAGATCCAATCTACAAGGATCAACAAGAACGACTAGAAGTAACAGAAGCTATAAAGACAGTTACCGAAAAATTAGAACAGATTAAAGATCCTGCCTATCAGAACAGCCTTATTGGGACTATCGGGGTAGATCCTGCTGTGATCTAAAGGACACTAAAATTCACCTTTCCCGCACTCTTATTGCTAATTATTCCTTCACCTGTACGATCCACATTCAGGCCACTTCTTCTTCATCGAGTAAATCCAACTCAACTCTAAGGTTATCTATAATGAATTTCTGGCGATCCGGAGTATTCTTTCCCATATAAAATTGGAGCATCTCTGATTCTGATTTATGGCGATCAAGAATCACTGGATCCAATCTCATTGCATCACCAATAAATCCTTTAAACTCACCTGGTGATATCTCACCCAATCCTTTAAAGCGTGTGATTTCAGCCCCCTTACCACAAGACTCAATAGCTTCATTTCTTTCCTTCTCATTATAACAATAGAATTGCTTTTTTTTATTCCGAACCCGAAACAAAGGAGTATCAAGTATATACAAATGGCCCTCACGAATGAGCTCAGGAAAAAACTGAAGAAAGAAAGTAATTAATAAGAGTCGTATGTGCATACCATCAACATCAGCATCGGTGGCAAGGACAACATTATTGTACCTCAAACGTTCAAGCCCATCCTCTATGTCTAGAGCATGCTGAAGTAGATTAAATTCCTCATTCTCATAAACAACTTTCTTTGAAAGGCCAAAGGTATTAAGAGGTTTTCCTCTCAATGAAAATACTGCTTGGGTATCAACGTCACGGGCTGTCGTTATGGACCCACTAGCACTATCCCCCTCAGTAATAAACAAGGTACTATCGTTAGCCTTTTTATTTCTATCCCCATAATGAACCCTGCAATCCCTAAGTTTTTTATTATGAATTTTTGCTTTTTTGGCTCTCTCCTTAGCCAATTTCCTAATTCCTTTTAAGTCCTTCCTCTCCTTTTCTGCACGCTGTATTTTCTCCAGCATCGCTTTTGCAGCATCAGGGTTACGATGCAAATAATTATCAAGTTGGTCCTGAACAAAACCTACTATCCAACCACGTATAGCAAGTCCATCCTTCGGTGCTGTATGAGTTGAACCTAACTTTGTTTTTGTTTGTGATTCAAATATAGGCTCTTGAACCTTCACACTGATCGCTCCAATAATCGATTGTCGAATGTCACTAGGATCAAACGTCTTTTTGAAATGATCTCTTACTGTTTTCACAACAGCTTCCCTAAAAGCCGTCTGATGAGTGCCTCCCTGTGTCGTATGCTGACCATTAACAAAGGAATAATATTCCTCCCCATACTGACTTGAAGAATGTGTTATTGCTACCTCTATATCGTTACCAATAAGGTGAGCCACTGGATAAAGCGGTTCTTCACTTAGATTTTTTTCAAGAAGTTCCTTGAGACCTTCTTTTGCCTTATGCTTCTTACCGTTAAAAGTAAGCGTCAATCCTGAATTTAGATATGCATAATTCCACAGCATATTTTCAATGAACTCTTCACGCCATTTGAAGTCATTAAAGATATCGTCATCCGGTTTAAAACTAAGATAAGTTCCGTCAGAACCCTTAGAACTTCTTGCCCTTTGCATCTCATTTGTGACTTCAGCTTTAGAAAAAGTAATTATTTTTGTCTTTCCTTCTCGAAAGGCCTGGACCTGAAAATTTTCGGAAAGAGCATTTACTGCTTTAATACCCACACCGTTCAACCCAACTGATTTCTGGAAGGCTTCGGAATCATACTTTGCTCCAGTATTAATTTTAGCTGCACAATCCATTAACTTACCAAGAGGAATCCCTCTACCAAAATCACGCACAGAAATTGAATCGCCGTCCAATTTGACCTCTATCACTTTTCCATGCCCCATAACGAATTCATCAATACAATTATCAATGACCTCCTTAAGTAACACGTAAATTCCGTCATCCGGAGCTGAACCGTCTCCTCTCTTACCTATATACATTCCGGGTCGCAGACGAATATGTTCTCTCCACTCAAGAGTCTTTATGTCTTCTTCCGTGTATTTCGTTTTGGCCATCTATATAAATTTGAAATCTATTAATAAATAATTCAGATAACTTAACTAATAGCATGGAATTTAAGGACTATCAAAACTGATAACTTATATAAAACAGCGGAATGGCTAAATCTTACTGGAAATCATTAGGCCTTTAATACTTATCTTCATTTGTTCAAAACAAGGTGATAATTGAAATAGTTAACCATTGAGTACAATGTCGAACTTTACAGGATCAATATCCTAGTAAAATTGTACTCATGGATAATCAATCCACAGGTAAAAAACACCAATCAGGTAGAAGAAACGGATTTCTAACTGCAATTCTTCTCGCTGCTTTAATCTATATGGCAACGGTTCAAGTGAAAGCCTGGTGGGCAGGTCAATCTGCAACAAAAATTACACCACGTGCTGTTACTCCAAGGTCTGACTTAGGTGAAGACGAGAAATCAACGATTAATCTCTTTGAGGAAACTTCACCGAGCGTTGTTTTCATTACTACAATAAATCTCAGACGCGACTTCTTCAGTACAAATATTTATAAAATACCTGCGGGCACGGGTTCAGGATTCATCTGGGACAGGGCAGGCCATGTAGTCACCAATTACCATGTTATCAGAGGGGCTGATCAGGCAAAAATAACGCTCTGGGATCAATCCACATGGGATGCAAAATTGATAGGGGCTGAACCTGATAAGGATCTTGCAGTATTGAAAATACAAGCACCTGACGAACGGCTAAAACCAATTAAAATTGGTGAATCCAAGAACTTACTTGTTGGCCAAAAGGCGTATGCAATCGGAAATCCGTTCGGATTTGATCAGACACTAACAACTGGAGTCATTAGTGCACTCGGTCGTGAAATAGAATCAGTGACAAGAAGACCAATAACCGGAGTAATTCAAACCAACGCAGCCATTAATCCCGGAAATTCTGGAGGACCTCTATTAGATAGTGCTAACCGACTAATCGGTATCAATACGGCCATTTATTCACCTACAGGTTCCTATGCAGGGATAGGATTTGCTGTTCCCGTAGATACAGTGAACAGAATCATTCCACAATTAATAGAATTTGGGAAAGTTATTAAACCAGGACTTGGGATTAATATTGCACCAGATTCCTTCGTTAGTGGAAGGTTAAAAAAATCTGGCGTCCTAATACTAAATATTATTCCAGGGGGCGGTGCTGAAAAAGCAGATCTTAAACCAACTACTCAATCAGCAGACGGACGCATATTATTTGGAGACCTAATCAAAGAAATTGATAACAAAAAGGTCAATGACTCGTCAGATCTTTTCCGCATACTTGATACAAAGTCCGTTGGCGATAAAGTTAACGTCACTATTGAAAGAGAAGGAAAAGAAAAGAAACTGGACGTTAGCTTGGGAGCCCTCAAAAATTAACAGGGATTCCGTTTATTTAAATTCTCTAAACCCAAACTGCTCTCCGAGTAACAAGGAATCACTTAATTGGAGGACGCCTCTCGAAGTCGTTGGGTCGGTTAAGCAACCAGCAGCAGAACAAACCCCCCATCGCAAACTTTCATGAAGGCTTTTTTCTTCATGAAGCCCCATTATAAAACCTGCAGCAAAAGCATCTCCTGCACCCGCCGCGCCAAGAATCATATCGTCAGGTAATTGGACGGACCCTTGTGACACCTCATTACCATCCGAAGATACTGCAACAACACCACTAGCTGAATGCACAATCACATGGTCTCTGACTCCAAGATCGAGTATCTGTCGTGAAGCATTTATCAAAGGAGCTGGATCATTCTCATCTAAAACTAATCCAAGTAACGCCCCCGCCTCCAATTCATTAAGTAATAAAATATTAATTTCGGGGAGTGAAGGGAGAACCACTCTCTTAAAGTCTCCAAGCTGAGCACTGACAAGATCTACCACAGTAAGAAACCCTAGGGATCTTGCCTCATTCAGAAGTTCACTTGCACCGGTCCTCCCATCATCATTCACCTTATCCAAAGATTCCAATAACAGTAAGTATCCAAGGTAAAAGAATTTTGCACGACTTTCAGAAAGATTAATGTCAACACGTTGCAGAAGAGCATTAGCGCCCACATGATGAAAGAACGTCCGTCTTCCGGTAGATTCAACGGACATAGCATCAGTGTAGGAGGTCGTAGCATCTGATGTGAGTGCTAATCTATCAGTATCAATTCCAGAATCACGACAATCATTAATTATCCATTGGCCATCCGCATCATTTCCAACTAATCCTGCAGCCTGAAGAGGAATATCTGTACCAAGCATGGACAAGTCCTTGAGGACATTATATGGACCACCTCCATTTGACTTGGACTGGGAAAGAATAAATGAAAGAGCATCCTGATCAGGGAATGCGTCAATCAGCTTCACATGGTCAACGATCCAGTTACCCGCCGCAAGGATTCCGGATCGCTGTGATTGTTTTTGGTTCTCCATGATTCACCTCCACTTAATTAATCTCAATGACCTGATTTAACTGTTGGGACTGGATTGCTGCTGCAAAAAGACGATGGCTCAATAGTGCTTCATGAGGTGTCACACAGCCAAAGCATTCATTTAAATCACCATCACGCTCCGCAAAAAAGGCAGCCCACATTTGCATAAGAACATCAGGAAATCCGGGCTCAAAAATACCTCCTGTAATAGTCTTAAAGGGTGTATCAAATCCAAGATCCACTCGCCTCCACTCTTGCTCTTTACCACGGGAAAACTGCCAAAGAGTACGTGGTTCCTTAGTACTAAAACGAGCACCTCCATCAGTTCCTAAAACTTCTATGAACCACGTATCGGTCTCACCAGGAGCCATGCGTTTCATTTCAAGTCGCATAGGAACTGGCTCGGCCCCATCAATATCAATCCAAGCATGAAGCATCGCATTGTCCCAAGTGTCACAAGCCCCTCCTGGCCTTTCCGGATATCCTTTTTGCAACTGTGCATAAACTGAACGAGGCTCAAATCCTAACCGAAAAGGAACGTGGCATACATGCATTCCAAGGTCTCCCATAACGCCTATCTCACCACAGGTTTTTGACTGACGCTTCCAGTTCGCAGCCTTATCGGGATCCAAATCACTGCCATGATGAAAACCTGCCCTCACTTCCAAAATCCTCCCTATTCCACCGCTTTTTGCAACTTGGTATACTCTCTGAGCACCAGGAAAGAAAGGAAACTCCGAACTACAGCGAACGAATTTACCTGAACTCTTAATGGCCTCAACAATTCTTTCAGCAGAACCAAGATCGATCCCGAAAGGCTTCTCAGCCAATAGATCTTTGCCGGAATTTAGTACATCAATATAGATCTGCTCATGCATGTTATGAGGAACTGCAACGTAAACCACATCAATTTCAGAAGAATTTAGAATGTCCTGATAATTATCAGTCAATAATTTACAAGTCGGAACAGAATCAAACCATTGGAGGGCTTTCTTATTAAGGTCAGCCACGGCATACAATGAGGGATTGACCTTGCTATCATTAATGACAAACCAACGCCCAAAGGCACTAGCAACTTCGCGCCCCATGAGTCCACCACCAATGACTCCCACATTAATATTTTTGGCCATAATTAAACTTCGTCAATCATCTTCAATGCCTCTTCACTACTTGCACCCTCATGAACTACAGCCATAAGAGCACGAGTAATGCCTGCAGGATTTTCATGTTGAATAACATTGCGTCCATAAACGATACCTGAAACTCCTTGAGCAATAATGTCCTCGGTCCTCTTTAATATTTCAGCATCGGAAACCTTTCCTCCGCCCCTGACAAGGACCGGAACATCACCGGCTACTTCAACGACACGGTGATATATAGAAACATCGTCAGTTGGATCTGCTTTAATAATATCTGCACCAAGTTCTACTGCCTGCCTAACTAGTGGAAGAATCTTTTTTTCATCACCATTAACCATATATCCACCAGACTCCTCATTTGGTCGAAAGACCAAAGGTTCGACCATCATCGGCATCCCGTAATGATCGCATTCAGGTTTCAATTCAAGAATATTATCGATGCACTGGGCATGCACTTCAGGAGCATCCGGAATTTCAAATAAGTTCACACAAACACAAGCAGCATCTAGCTGAACTGCTTGTAGAGCAGCGTCAGCTATGACGCTACTAAAAGAAGTATCAGGGAGTTCCTTGCCATAGATATTAGCAACATCCACACGGAGGACCAATGAAGGCTTCTCCCTCCCAGGGACAGACTGTAGATGCCTGGCCTGACCAACCGTTAACTGAACGGCATCAGGACCAGCTCTAACGACAGTCTTGATCGCTTTTGATGCGTCTTCGATACTACCTAAAAAACCATATTGGTTAAAAAATCCATGATCTATCGCTACATCAAAGCACCGACCTGAGTTCGCGTTAAATAGGCGTTTTAATCTGTAGTCTTTCATTGGTTTTATTTTCTTATTTTAACCCTAAATAATAAAAATACTCAAATTCTCTTCTCACGTATCTTAGTTGAAAAACCCAATAAAAAAACCCAACCCCCTAAAGGGTTGGGTAATTGATCTTATTTTCGTAAAGAAAAAAGAATAAACTGGCAACGACCTACTCTCACGCGACCTTTCGTCGCACTACCATCGGCGCTGCAATGTTTCACTTCCGTGTTCGGGATGGGAACGGGTGGTTCCATTACGCTATGATCACCAGAATCCACAACTTGATAGATTTTATTTCTTTAAATAGAAATAAAAATTCAAACTGTGACTTCTGAGGGCCAGCTCGAGTCCAGAGACTCTAAGCGCTCTCATATTGTTTTTCAAAGAACGGTCAGTGGGACCAGTAATCCAATTCACTGACATCTGTATACGGGTAGAATTTTCCGAAAGTTACTATCCAGAGCCCCTTGCCGAACGGCACGGGTCAATTTCACAAATTTGTGAAAACGGAGGATTGTGAAACAAGTCAGACGGATTATTAGTACTGCTAAGCTAAACATGTTGCCATGATTACACCAGCAGCCTATCAACGTGGTAGTCTTCCACGATCCTTCAGGGAAACTTTATCTTGGGAATAGCTTGGCGCTTAGATGCTTTCAGCGCTTATCTGTTCCGAGCTTAGCTACCCGGCTATGCCGCTGACGCGACAACCGGAGCACCAGAGGCTCGTCAAACTCGGTCCTCTCGTACTAGAGTTTGAACCCCTCAAGTTTCCTACGCCCGCAGAGGATAGAGGACCGAACTGTCTCGCGACGTTCTGAACCCAGCTCGCGTGCCACTTTAATCGGCGAACAGCCGAACCCTTGGGACCTTCTCCAGCCCCAGGATGTGACGAGCCGACATCGAGGTGCCAAACCGCGCTGTCGATATGAACTCT
>JAAZZC010000211.1 GCA_014239335.1 Verrucomicrobiales bacterium | reverse complement strand
TCATTAACATTACTGGTTTCATAACCTGTACGATGGTCCTTAACCATCTGATAAGGCTGAAAAACATAGGAGCGGATCTGACTGCCCCAAGCAATTTCCCCTTTCTCTCCATACTGCCGCTCCATTTCCGCTTTCTTCTTATCCTCTTCAAGTTGGAATAGCTTGGCACGCAACAATTGCAAAGCAACGGCGCGATTCTTGTGTTGACTACGCTCAGCACTACAACGAATTAAAATACCAGACGGGTGATGCTTTAGAATAACTGCCGTCTCAACTTTATTAACATTTTGCCCCCCATTACCTCCACTACGGGTAGTAGTAATATCATATTCCTTTTCATCGATTTCTATATCCCCACCATCATCAATTTCTGGAACCACATCAACACTAGCAAACGAAGTGTGCCGTCTTGACTGGGAATCAAAAGGAGAAATACGGACCAATCGATGAACCCCTCGCTCTGTCTGTAAGTAGCCGTATGCATGCATGCCACACACTCTCAATGTCACGGAGCGAATGCCCGCCTCATCATGTTCCTGGCATTCAACTATTTCAACTTTAAACCCCCTCCTCTCTGCCCATCTTTGATATTGCCGTAACAACATCTCCGCCCAGTCACAAGCTTCGGTACCGCCAGTTCCTGCATGAATAGTGAGAAAAGAATTCTCTTTGTCATGCTTACCAGACAAAAGAAGTTCCATTTCCAGATTACTTAACTGTAAGGAAAGTTCATCAACTTCCTTTTTCACTTCAAGCGCCGCATCCGAATCTCCCTCATCTGCTGCAAATGCTACGAGATCATCAATATCCGAGCCCCTGCTAGTCAGATCCTCAAACAGTGAAATCTTTTTTGCTGCGGCAGCATGCTCCCCTGAAATTTTTGCAGCACGGTCATTATCATCCCAAAATCCCGGAGCCGACATCATTTCTTCGAGTTCCGACTGCTTTGATTGAAGCATTTCCAAGTCAAAGATACCTCCTAAGCTCACCAATACGTGATTTTAAAGAATCTGTATCGAAAGCTTGGAGGTCAATGGAAATTTCGCCCATAAAGCTTTACATTACCGCTCGATAACAAACACGCAACCCAGATGAATAAATGCCAAGGAACTATTATTCGCCGTATTCCTTTAACGGAAACGAGTATGATTGTGACATGGTGTACCATAGAACATGGAATATTAAAAACCGTCGCCAAGGGAGCTCGTAGGCCCAAGAGCCCTTTCTTTGGGAAGATTGACCTTTTCTTTGATGCAGAGTTTGAAATAAGCAGAAGTAAAAAATCAGACCTACATTCGCTGCGCGACATTGCTATTACCAACACACGAGCCAAGATCCGGGAGAGTTACCAAAAAACTCTGGCTGCGAGTTATTTCGTAGAACTAATAAATAGAGTATCTGAACCAGAAGCTCCGATCCGATCCATATATGAACTTCTAGTAAGAGCTCTAAACTTTTTAGAAAAATCCAACCCAACTCAAAGAGCCGTTCTTCATTTTGAAAAGGAAATAACTTCTGATTTAGGCATTTTAGATCCCGAAAAACCCCCAATGGAAACCTTATCAGAAATTTACAATTTACCAAAAATGCGCCCTGATTTAATTGAATTCATCAATAAACAAAATAAAGACAGTAACAGTTAAAAAAATATGTAACTTCAAAGGTATTTTGTACGTCTAAAATACATATATTAGAAATACTTTAATTACATGAAGTAAAAAAATATTATAACGCCACGCGCTCAAATCAATGAGTAACAAAAATAAAACTACGGTTCTAAAAGTCCTCATAGAACGAGTCCACTCACTTAAAAGCGGAGGCAAGTTAAATGAGGCTATCAGAACGGCACAAACCGCAGTTGATACTGCCAGAAGACTAATAGAGACAAATCCTGATCAAACATTAAACCTCATTACTTCCTTGGAATTATTTGGAGACCTGCTCCGCGAATCAGACAATTATACTGATGCAGAATCAATCTACATTGAAGCGCTTGAACAAACAAGATTAGCAAAATCAGACAATGAGCAATTAGCCAGAATTAAGAGTAGCCTAGCATCAGTTTATGACTTCAATCAGTCTCCGGAACTGGCTATAGCTTTATATCAAGAGGCAATTGAATTATTCACCCAACTCGTCCCTCCTTCAGAATTAGATGTTGCCAATCTTCGTAACAATCTAGGAATGCTATATAAAGAAAATGGAAATTTTGATAGCGCAGAAGAGAATTACATGAAATCTCTAGAAATCTTTGAGCGTATTCTTGGCCAAGAAAATGCTGAACTAGCGGTCGTCTACAATAATCTAGGCACATTATACTATAGCTCAGGTTTCTTTGCTCAGGCTCGCGAAATGCATGAACAGGCCCTAGAGATTCGTGAAAATTGTACTCACATTAACTCCACTGACCTCGGTCAGTCTTATGCTAATCTTGCCACAACATTACATCAGCTAGGAAATAATGAAGATGCGCTACAAGGATACAAAAAAGCCATCAGCATCCTCGAGAACAGCCTTTCAAATGATCGCGAAACTTTTGCCATCGCATGCTCTAACTACGCATTACTGATGCGCAACCTTGGCAAAAAACGCAAAGCAATATCTATTGAAAAACGTGCTCAGAAATTGCTGCGGAAACAAACCTAAAGAAAACCTGAAAGATTCCTAGAATAAATTTACCAGCAATTCATTCCAAGAATCTGCTTCTGTAGAAGGGTCAAAATTAAACGCCTTGCTCATGCAGCTTTTTTTCAGATCATACAGAAAATCTTCCTCCATCTCTGCACGCTGAAGTAACGCGGCAAGGGCAGATGCATCCCCTACCGGAAACAGTCCTTTATAATCATCTCCTAGGACTCCGGTGACCCCATCTACACACGTCGAAATAATTGGGATGCCGCTTACTATAGCCTCTCCAACAACTCTGCCGGCTCCCTCGTGCTTGGAAGTAATAATTAATAAATTACAAGAGCTAATTAGTTTTCTTGTTTCAAAGGGATTCAAACCACCCAGCCACTGATAACGGTTATTCTCAATACTCTCCCTTCTTGCAACTTCATCAAACCCTAAATCCAAAACAAACCCCGCATGAAGAATTCTTAAGTTAGATTCTTGCGGCATCATTCTTGCTGCCTCCGCAGCCAAAAAAGGATCCTTAACTTGACGCAAGTTAGAAACTAATGCCACATCAAAACCTTTACGATCCGATTCCATGCCTGAATTGGGTCCGTTATTCACGACACTCTGAATGATAACATGAACCTTTTCCTTCATCTTATCAGGAACCTTCTTCACTCCCTTATGCTGTAAGGCTATTATCGAATGAGCCAACTGCATTGAATGAAATGAAATTTCAGAAGGCTCAGGATAAATATCCGTGCCAGAAAGAACCACTACAATTTTAGAATCAGGGTACGATTCGGCAAACTGTACAATATCCCTATTTTTCTTTTGTGCGTTAATCGCAATGAGTAATTCCGCTCTCTGACCCTCAAATTTTTCGCTTAGAGTCACATTATGCCCTAAATCAGTCAGTATATTTTCATACTGACCCGCTGAACATAAGTTTCCAGTAACGGCATTTTCCGTTTCTGGGTAAACAATTAATACATTCATGATTGATCACAGATAATTTGCAGAACACCGTGCAAGTGTATCTTTATACATTAGCCCAGAAACAGACCCAACCTCAATTTTATAGATAAAGTGCAAATTCCGGAAGGCGAATTCGAAGGATTCATATTTGATCATGATGGCACCTTATCATTGTCAATGCATGTCCACTTTGACGGCTGGCTCGATGCGTTTAAGAAAAATGGGGGTAACTTTGAATTTACTCGTCAAATCGCTCAATCCTACGCTGGGGTCGGCATGCATGATACAGTCAAAATACTCAATGAACGGTTCGGCTGTAACATGAGTCCTGAACAGGTAGTATCAGATCAAGAGTCCTACTTCTTTGCGAATCTAGACAAAGTCTTACCCTATGAACCTGTCGTTGATTTTGCGCGCCAATGCCACCAGCAAGGAAAACCAACATCAGTCGCATCTGGAGGCATACGTAAAACTGTAATAAAAACAATGGAAGCTATCGGAATAGCTGAACTCTTTGAAATTATTATCACCCAAGATGACGTGATAAACAGTAAGCCTGCACCGGACTTATTTCTTTTAGCTGCAGAAAGAATGAAAGTTAATCCTCACAAGTGTCTCGTCTTCGAGGACAGTCTACTTGGCATCGAGGCGGCCCAAAGAGCCGGCATGAAATCATTATTAGTTACTCCTGAAGACCCTAAATAACTAGCCTATAATTTCTTTAACTACTCTCGCTTCTTCTACACCAGTTAACCGTTGATCAAGCCCCTGATAACGAAAAGTTAACTTTTCGTGATCTATTCCGAGCCGATCCAAGATTGTAGCATTAAGATCCCTAATATGAACTGGATCCTTTAATATGTTGTAGCAATGATCATCAGTCTGGCCATAATCAAAGCCCTGCTTGATACCAGCTCCCGCCATCCAAGTAGTAAAACAACGTCCGTGATGGTCACGCCCGTGATTGTCCTTAGTTAATTTACCCTGAGAATAAATAGTTCGTCCAAATTCACCTCCACATACCACTAGTGTATCATCAAACATTCCACGTTCCTTCAGATCTTTAATTAGTCCAGCACTGGGCTGATCAATGTCCTCACATTGCTGACGCAATTTTGAAGGGAGGCTACCATGCTGATCCCAACCGCGGTGAAAGAGTTGTAAGAACCTCACTCCCTTTTCAGCCATTCGACGAGCCAATAAACAATTCCTGGCAAAACTCCCAGGCTTTTCCACATTAGGCCCATAAAGATCCTTAACATGCTTAGGCTCTTTTGATATATCCATGAGGTCAGGAACTTCTGCCTGCATACGAAAAGCCATTTCATACTGAGCAATTCTTGCCTGAGTCTCTGGATCATTAAATTTCTTGTGCGTTTTAGAATTCAACTCCTGTAATCCAGTCAACATCTCACGGCGCATTTCACGATCGATCCCAGGTGGGTTATTCAAGTAGAGCACAGGCTCACCAGAAGATCGAAGCTTTACCCCTTGATGTTTCGATGGGAGGAACCCGCTTCCCCAGAGACGATCATACAATGCTTGAAGTTGCCCCCTGCCCCGGGAAATCATCACAACGTAAGAAGGCATATTCTCATTTTCACTACCCAATCCATAACTTAACCATGCCCCCATACTCGGTTTTCCAGGTGCTTGGACTCCCGTATTAATGAATGTAATTGCTGGGTCATGATTAATAGCTTCGGTGTTAATCGACCTAATAATGGTAATATCATCAACAATGCTCGCAGTATGTGGAAGGAGGTCTTTATTAACCCATGTTCCATGCTTTCCGAACCTCTCAAACTCAAACATCGGAGCAACGCAAGGGAAGGACTTTTGACCACTTGTCATGCCAGTGATCCGCTGACCCTTACGCACGGAATCTGGTAATTCTTTACCATGAATCTCACGAAGAGCCGGCTTATAATCAAACGTATCAATGTGAGAGGGCCCACCAGGAAAGAAAAGGTATATAGCTCTTTTCGCTTTTGGAGCAAAATTTGGGAATCCGGGCAAACCTGAAGCTGCACCAGCGGTCCCAATAATTTCAGGGTTCCAAAGACTACTTAAAGCAGCAGCACCCATACCGTGACCGGTACTCAAAAGAAAATTACGTCGACCCTGATAATTCATCATAGTTTGTTATTTAAAAGTAAAACATTCAGTTGTCATTCAGCCCCTAGTCAAAGTCTCATCCATATTAAGTATGATCTGAGCAATGACTGTCCATGCAGCATGCTCCACCATATCAACTGATTCATTGCGTGCTGATTCTCCAACAGAAAGGAATTTTTTTGCCTTTTCTTTATCAGCAGTAAAAGCAGAAACTTGTCCATCCAAGACACGTTTTAAAACTTCAAACTCCTCATTCGTGGCTTCACGCGATAAAGCCAATTTAAATCCAAAATTTATTCTAGATCTTTCATCTGCATCCCCTTCTGAAATCATTCTCTGAGCAAATGCCCTAGCAGATTCCACAAATTGAGGGTCGTTCAATACCACCAATGCCTGCAGAGGAGTATTGGTAATTGGACGCTGAATCATACATTTTTCTCGTGTAGGTGCATCAAATATTAACATGTTAGGCATTGGCGCTGAACGTTTCCAATATGTATACATTGATCGGCGATAAAGCTTTCCTCCAGAGTCCCTCTTGTAGCGCAGACCGCCGTTCAGCGAAACCTCATTCCAGATATTAGCTGGCTGATAAGGTTTAACACTTGGTCCTCCAACCGATTCGACTAAAAGATTAGAAACTGATAGAGCAAAATCGCGTATGAATTCTCCTTGCAGTCTGAACCTTGGAGAACGCGCCAACAAAAGATTCTGAGGGTCTTTACGATAAGAATCCGGCAAAATACGAGCCGTCTGACGATAAGTAGCAGAGGTAACTATTTGACGAATAGTTTTCTTGATGTTCCATCCATTTTCCACAAAATCATTCGCTAACCAATCCAGAAGTTCTGGATGCGTCGGAGGAGATCCCTGATTACCAAAATCACCCGGAGTCTTCACAATTCCCCTACCAAAGAAAAGAGCCCAATATCGATTCACTGCAACTCTTGCAGTAAGAGGGTGAGAAGAATCAGTCATCCACTTAGCAAGACCCAACCGATTCTTCGGAGCCTCATTATCAAGGCCAGGCAAGATTGAAGGCACTCCTGGCTTAATCACAGCGTCCTCACCTTCCTTGATCGGTTGATCGTACTGACCACGGTTAAGGATATATGTTAACCGGGTCTTACCTTCTGGATTATCTTGCATAATCATTGAAGTGACTTTGCTGTTAACAGAAATTCCAGCCTTCTTCTTTAATAGTGCTTCTTTGATCTTAGCTAACTCCTTATACTTAGGGTCATTGTTATTGAGATAAAAATTCAATAGAGCCATCTTTTGCTCCTTAGTCCTCTCCTTCTTAGGCATTGCAAGAATGCTCTTAATAGGATCACCCCCAAGGCGCTTCACTTCATCCCCAGAAAGAGCCCTATTATAAATGCGCAACTCATCAACTTCCCCGTTAAAATTAGAGCTCTTAGAACGGCTACCTATCTTAAAGGGCGTATTAGTTGCAATAGAATCCTTGAGAGAATCCTGCTCAACCTTGTTCCCGGATAACTGCCCATCAATATATATCTTAACTCCGGAAGCCTTCGATGAACCATCATATGTGACAGCCACATGCTGCCACTTATTCTCTGCAAGAGGTTTATCAGAAACAACCTTAAGAGCATTATCCGGCCAATTACTGATGATGTGCGTTCCTACAGCACGACCCTGAACCCATAAATCATAACCGCGGAATGATTTATCTTCGTCCATCCGGGCCAGTACGGAGCCGTTCCCATTAGCAGGCAACTTTAGCCAAGCTGCAAAAGTGAATCCGGATTCACGTTTCCTCTCTGGCCAATTATCAAATGCAAAAGATGACTTACCATCAAATCGCAAACCACTTCCGCCTCCTCGCTCAGTCTTGATTAATTTACCTGAAAGCTTACCAATGCCACCACCTATCTGAGCTTTAATTATATTACCCTCAATTTCGTCGAGTGGGAAAAAATGATTCAGGCCTGCCGGCTCAGTTAGCGCATCACCGGCACCTTCTTCCGCCTCTCTTAACCACTTCACGTACTGAGGAATCGATGATCTCTTGTATGATTCCAGTTTGTTGTCTTCTAAAGCGATCCTCTTCTCCAACTCCGCTAACCTCTCTACCTGCTTACGATCAGGGACCGTAACTGTAGGAGACTGATTACCGTTCCTTGTCTGCATTCCTGGATCAGTCGTATTATTAAAATAAGCAAACAGTTGATAATATTCTTTCTGCGTAATCGGATCATACTTGTGATCATGGCACTGACTACATTCCATAGTTAAACCCATCCAGACATTTGATGTGGTCTGGACACGATCCACTACATATTCTACACGAAGTTCTTCAGATATAGCGCCACCCTCATCAGAAGTCGCATGATTACGGTTAAAGCCTGATGCCACTTTCTGGTCCACTGTAGCATTAGGTATGAGGTCACCAGCTAACTGCTCAATAGTGAACTGTTTAAATGACATGTTAGAGTTATAGGCATTAATAACCCAATCGCGCCAGGGCCACATGTACCGAGGGCCGTCAGCATGCATTACTGATGAGTCTCCGTATCTGGCCGCGTCCATCCAAGCCAACGCCATTCGTTCCCCATAAGACTCGGATCCCAACAATCGATCAACTAGCTTCTCATATGCTTCAGGAGAATTATCAGCTAAAAATGCATCTACCTCAGGAACAGTAGGCGGCAAACCGGTAAGATCAAACGTGACTCTTCTTATCAGTATGGATTTCTCGGCTTCAGGCATTGGCTTCAGCCCTTCTCCGAGGAGTCTGGAATGAATAAAAGTATCAATCGGATTCCTGGAAATTAATTCTGGCGCACTTTTAGGAGGATTTAATTTATTGATTCTCTGAAAGGCCCAATGATCCTCATAGGTTCCGCCAGACTTTATCCATTCATCGATCAGTGATTTCTCTTTATCGCTTAGTTCTTTCTTTGATTCGGTTGGAGGCATTATCTCGTCTGAATCTTTCGAATGAATACGAAATAGAATCTCACTGCCATTCAAGTTTTCCGGATCAATCGCCTTGACTCCATCATTGTCATTAATTGCTCCTTCCCTAGTATCAAGCCTCAACCCCGCTTCACGGTGATTCTTATCAGGCCCATGACATTGAAAGCATTTACTAGAAAGTATTGGTCGAATGTCCTTATTAAATTCAACAGCACCCATTGAAGAGTTTGCCGAAACTAACGCCCATATAAGAATCAATATTTTAAATGATTTAGCCATAGCGGTTAATAGTTACTACCCTTATTAGGCAAATCTGACAATGATCTATCTAGACCTCAAGCACTAAGCAAAAAAAGAAACTCAAAGAAGCTACTCAAAATTAATCTGTAACCATTTTTAACCTGAAAAACTGCTCTTTCCTATCATTTGAAGGAATCGTCGAACGAAAAGTTTTATTAACACTTCCATCTGCACTTTCAAAATCACCGACTACTGGAACTAAATACTCCTCACCGCTCTTCCAATCCTTAAGATCATTTGAAATCTGAACTGTAAAGGAAACACCCTTAACACCTTTCCACCGACTATAGGAAAACACATAATATTGAACCCCTTCTATTTCTACTAAATCTAAATCAGAAAAACGGGATTGATCTGACCGGTCCAGGGGAGAGTAACCAAACGCATACTCAACAAAATTGTTTAGCCCATCAAGGTCAGGATCAGCATCAGCACCAGAAAAATTTTCATCTTTAATTTGTTCCTCGTTAAAAATAAGGACCTGCCATTCAGGAAAAGTATAGGCCTTGTCATTCCCTACAGGAGTTCCATGCAATGATCTTGACGCTGTCCAGCTCTCAGCTAAGGCGTGGTCTGGATTCGTTTCAGGGGCAATAAGCACTAATGAATAACCGGTCCCATCAGCTCCTTCGGGCCAAGGCAACTTATCATTGTAGGTGAAAGATCTTAACAATGAACTCGTCGAGTCCCTGAGTTCAATTAATTCTCCATCATTGTTTAGGTTCCCTTTAAACTCTCCAATAATACTGGAAGGATCAGTGTCAGGATATCGCATCATGAACGCAGAAAGATCCTCGACTAGAACGGCGCTCTGCCCAGGACCCAATCCGATGACAGAAGAATCGGCAAAATCAAAATTGATTCCTCTCGTGAATTGCAAACCCGACAAATGGATAGGGGAATCAGAAATATTTTTGATTTCAATGAACTCAAAATCTGTTCTGGAATAAATACCTTCAGGGTCCTCATCAATGCTCGGAGCCAATGGCCTATAATGCAATTCACTTATCACAAGGTTAGTCGGACCCGCAGGTTCACCTATCGTGTAAGTAGCTTCATTCAATGGAGACCAATTCCCTCCATTGAGTGCACGGGCACGTACCATAGTACTCTTCTCAATTCGGAACTGAGAAGGGTCACTAGGACGTGTGACAGAAAACTCAAAATCAAAACTAATATCAGAACTCGTCCGCGCCACCTGATGAACCTCAACTGCAATAGTATTTTTACCTTCCAAAAGCAATTCAGGAGAGACTCCTTCCTTCAAATGAAAAATGGACTCCTCTGATCCACCCGCCCCATCATTTGCAAGTGTATCGAATACAATTTCGCCCTCAGGCATAGCTGATCGCCATATTTCCTTTCCATTTAAATAAACGACGGCTCCGTCATCCCTCCTTAGGCCAAGGTCAATACTCATTACCTCCGAAGCTTCATCAACTTGAAAAATTCGGCGGAAATACGTCGTCACATGCTTATCACTACCAACAGAACCATAACTGAGCAACGTCCCCTCAGCCCCACTTGCTCCGTCACCGTAACCGAGCTCGGCCCTGCCCTCTTCCCAAGATGAATCATCAAATTCCGGCAACTGCCAAAGTGTGCCTTGATTTGATCCGTCGTCCAAGTACTTCCAAACCGACTCTTTAGGTATCAGTTCATCAGTCACTGTCGCGCCATTAATAAAAATGGCATTTGGACTAATTGCTCCACCAGGCAACCTCGGATCACTGCCATCGGTTGTAACATAAACATCACCTTCGTTTGCTACAATTATATGTTGCTTTTTGCTCTTTTTTTCTAAGTGCCAATTAATATTTTTTAAAATACTGTCTGGCACACCAGAAAAAAAATTTATTCCGTTTTGGTTTAAAAATTTAAATAAATTCTTTACATCAATCATTGTTTCACTTATTTAGAAATTTTTTATCAT
>JAAZZC010000286.1 GCA_014239335.1 Verrucomicrobiales bacterium | reverse complement strand
TCAATTGCAGCGGGATCAATTGCAGCGGGATCAATTGCAGCGGGATCAATTGCAGCGGGATCAATTGCAGCGGGATCAATTGCAGCGGGATCAATTGCAGCGGGATTCGGCCTGCTCGTTTCTTTCGTTAGAATCTGATCTGCTCGGATGAGCAAAGTAGACACAGCACTAATTAGCAGTATTATTCCAATAAAATTCCAAATTTTCATCCTTCGTTTGACCTAATAGGCTCTAGTTTTATTCAAATAAAAATAAAAAACTTTTATTCCAGACTAAGTAATCTGTTCGTAATCTATTTATGATTATTTAATCATGTTCAACACAAAATGAACATTAAAAGCATTTCATTAAGCGTATTTTGCCTTATCACCCTTTTTTCTCAGTTGGCTTTAGCTCAATCCCCGTCCAGAGAAGGGTCAGGAAGAGGGGGTTCAGGCAATCATCCTCTCTTAAGAGCATTGGACATTAATGGTGATGGGTCCATTTCATCTGAGGAACTTGAAGAAGCATCGGAATCGCTTTTGAGTTTAGATAAGAATAAGGACGGGGAAATCTCAGGTAACGAGTTAAGGCCTGATCGTTTTGGTAGGGGTAGAGGACCATTGAATGCTAATGAAGGCGAAAGGAATGGTCCGGTCCGTGGACAGGCCGGAGAAACAAGGCGAAGAGCAGGTGGGCCGAGGCCGAATGATTTGGGGGAATCTTTATTGGATTTGGGAGAGCCAGGTATAGCATGGTACCCACGACTGGAAGATGGAATTACAGAAGCTAAAAGGATGAATCGACCGATTCTCTTTATGGCTGTGGCTTCTCAGTGTGGAGGTGTTCCTGGTGTTTTCTGACCTGGGTACACTGCCACAAAGAACAGTCTGTTCAGTGATCCAGATGTTATCAAAGCTTCCAGGAAGTTTATTTGTGTTCGAATAGACTCGTATGAAAGTGAGGAGAACCAAAAAATTGTACGAAGTCATTTAGGTGGAAGATTTGAGAATACCGCTTTTTGTGTCATTGCTCCTGACGGAGAGGAAAGATTGACCCGAAGCGGCCGTGGCCCTCAGCACATATCTCGGGATTTTGATGATATAGCTGCTATCGCTGATCGGTATAAATCGAGAGGAGATATCTTGGATTCCCACATTCCAGATTTTAATAGTTTTGCATTGGCATTAAACGTTTCATCAGCGGACCAAAAAATCCTTTTGCTCATTGCAGGCGATGAAGACGAAATTGCCGCAGCGAGTAAGAGAATTAGATCTGTCGTGTGGAATAAAAACGTTATGGGGCGATTTAATTATGACTTTGAGTCTGATGGTAGTTCTTGGACTGGTCCATTATCATCGAAGAGTATTGGATCCGGATTTCATCTAATCAGGCCTGGAGAGTTTGGTTTGGAGGGACAAATTGTTAAGTCGCTTCCTCTGAATGCATCAAATTCGAATCTGCTTCAGGCAATGGTTGTAGCGAACAGAGACTATGCAAAAAGCACCAAGAAGAAGGTCTACAGTAGTCATGTTGTTGAGGGGCGAAGACAAGGCAAAAGAATTGAAATGGCGATGCCGTTTGGTGAGGACCGTGATGGCGATGGTAAAATTGATCACCGGGCAGGTTCGGGCAATAGAAGACGATGAACTCACTGATTGGCTACGCGATCTAGTAAGCCATCATACATTTTTTTAATTTTTTTTGGAAGTTTTTTCTCTGTTCCCTGATAGCGTCGCATCTTTTTATCGATTGTGGAGCTTAGAGCTTCATCTGCTTTTTTGCGATCAAATTGGATGTCCAGAAATTTAAAAAGAGGCTCGATTGCTTTTGATGGGATGTCTTTTTGAAATAGGGAATTGTAATCTACTATGTGAACTGGGTATTTGTGCTTTGTATTCCAGAAATTAAGAATCGAGTCCTTCCATCCTGCATAAGTCAGTGGTAGTGGTAATCCGGTCTGGCGTGTCATTGAACTTGCGGATTCCCAAGGATGACGAAGAACAAAAAGTACTGATCCAATGTCACCATGAATCTGCCAGGGATCCATCAAATAGCAGAACCTAGGATCTTTGACGATTCTGTTGTTAAGTTCTTTAGACAGTGAAATTATTTGATCGGATTTTTTATCAGCGCGTTTCTGAATCAGTGACTTCT
Organism: Verrucomicrobiales bacterium; assembly: GCA_014239335.1. GTDB lineage: Bacteria > Verrucomicrobiota > Verrucomicrobiia > Verrucomicrobiales > DEV007 > EC70. Next base: position 2,505 of record JAAZZC010000286.1, on the reverse strand, counting down.
TTGAAACTAATGGGGCCAAGGCCAATGAGGATATTTTACGTAACCGGATCAATGGATTCTTAGGCCACATCGATTCTATCCATATTTTAGATGATGACCATGGTCCAAAGAGGAGTTCATGATTGAGTTTATTTGCTGACTTGTTTTCGAAGTAACCTTTGCTGTTCCACTTGTCCGCTTTAACCAATTCTTCATGGGATCCAAAATCTCCACCTAATTCATGAAGTAATTGGCAGATAAATGAACTTCCACTCCTAGAGCAGCAGGTGACGATACGCATTAGATTTTGATGTGTTTTCTAAGCTATAACATCTTTGATGATTTTACCATGAACGTCAGTTAAACGAAAATCTCTACCAGCATACCGGTAAGTTAGTTCTGTATGATTAATTCCCATTAAATGGAGAATGGTTGCGTGCAGATCGTGGAAGTGGATAGGATTTTTTTCTGCATGGTAACCAAAATCATCAGTGCTTCCATATTGTGTTCCTGATTTAGTTCCACCGCCAGCCATGAACATAGTAAAGCCGTGAGGATTATGATCACGTCCGTTATTGCCCTGGGCGACAGGAGTCCTTCCAAACTCACCACCCCAAAGAACAAGAGTATCCTCTAATAGCCCACGCTGTTTTAGATCAGTGATTAATCCCGCCACTGGCTTGTCCATTTCTTTTGAAAGCTTCTCATGTTCTGCACGCAAATTTCCGTGCGAATCCCAATACCGGTGAGTTACCTGCACGAATCTCACTCCTGATTCACTGAGTCTTCTTGCCATGATGCATTGTTTGGCAAATTCTGCAGTTGGTTTTTCGTCTGCCCCATAAAGTTTATTAATGTGTGCCGGTTCCGCGGAAACATCTTGAATTCCGGGCGCCGTCATTTGCATGCGGAAGGCCAGCTCATAGGATTCAATACGTGATTCCAGATCAGAGTTAAATTTGTGCTTTGTAAGATGTTCTTGATTTAAAGCATTTAACAGATCGATTTCTTTTCTTTGTTTGGACCGGTCCCCTAATGGGTTATTAATGAAGGGGATTTTCATTTCTTTGCTGTTTCCCCTGATCATGGTTCCTCCATAACGGGGAGGAAGAAATGCAGAGGACCAGGCTCCTGATCCTCCATGGCTGCTCGGAGGATTAATCGTGATGAAGCCTGGAAGATTATTGTTTTCACTTCCGAGTCCATAATTAATCCAAGACCCCATGGCCGGACGGGTGAAGGTGTCTGAGCCGGTGTGCAGTTCAAGAAGTGCTCCTCCGTGTCTGGAATTTGAGCAATACATTGAATGTAAGAAACAAAGATCATCTGTGATTGATGATATATTGGGAAGGAGTTCACTTACCCAGGCTCCGCTCTGGCCGTACTGCTTAAAGTTCCAAGGGGATGCCAAAAGATTGCCGGTCTTGGATGATACAATGCGTGGTTTATCGTACGGCAAAGGCTTGCCGTTATTTTTCTTCAGAGATTCTTTTGGATCAAATAAATCAAGGGTCGATGGCCCTCCGTGCATGAAAAGAAAAATGACCCTTTTAGCTTTAGCTATGCTAGGAGACAGAGTCGCTGAAGAGGATTCAGTTGTCAGTATTGAGTTTAATGCGAGTGCCCCAAACCCAATGCTACTGCCCCTGAGCATGTCTCTTCTGCTGAGGGGCCGGGGCTGACGATTTAAGCAAAGTCTCATTTTAGTTTTATATTATTCAATATATAAAAATTCGTTTGATGCAAATAAAGTTCGAGCGAATGCTGCCCATGCAGCTATTTCATTGTCTGTTGAATATGTATGTATGAATTTTTCAGTACGTAAGGTCTCGGTTTCAGTGGCTGGTCTGGATAATATATGAAGAATCATCCAGTTTGTTTTATTTGATATGGATACATTTGTTGTGGCTTCTTTATGTATTTTTGCCAATGCGTTAGAACTCCTATGGATGAATGGACTGTTCATTAAATAGAGTGCCTGAGGAGCAATGGTGGAACTGTTCCGGTTCCCGTTAATCATTGCAGGGTCAGGGAAATCAAAAGCGTTCTGCCCATCATATCCAGAACTCCTCATCACTGGTAGATATACTGTTCTTTTATTGCTTTTAATGTGTTCTGATAGTTTATCACGATTTGCATACTTGTGCTTCGATGCAGTTAGCATGGAATTTCCCATTTTTAAATCCATCAGATTAGCTTTGAAAAGAATTGAGTCTCTGAGAGCCTCTGATTCTAATCTGCGGATTTTCCATCTAGCGAACAACTGATTATCCGGATCTGCTTTTTTAATGGAGTCATCCGCAAAAGCTGATTGCTGATAAGTTGCAGATTTCATGATTAATCTGTGCATTGATTTTATGGACCAATTTGAATGAATAAATTCCAGGGCAAGATAATCAAGCAGTTCCGGATGAGTTGGCTTTTCTCCCAATGTTCCATAATTGTCTGGAGTAGGAACGATGCCTCGACCGAAATGCCATCGCCATAGCCTATTGACAAGGACCCTCGCCGTTAGTGGATTTTTCT
>JAAZZC010000168.1 GCA_014239335.1 Verrucomicrobiales bacterium | reverse complement strand
ATTCCAAGTTCTTCGGCCATAGTGAAAGTGTGATGCTGGCCTTCTCCGGTAATGAATGTATCAATTCCTTCTTTTGCAACAGCATCAACAAATGTTCCTGCTCCTCCGGTGATGACACCTAATTTCTTTATCTTTGCGGGTCCTCCAGGTGCGATGTGAATTTTGTTTTGCAACGTCTTTTCTATTTTCTTTAAGAGAGTAGAACGATTCATCTCCACATTAAAGCGGAGCCCTGTATGGATTCCTTGCCAGTCCAAAAATGGAATGCCTTTAGTTAGTCCAATCGACTTTGCAAATAAAACATTATTGCCAAATCTGCTATGAATATCGAGTGGGATATGAGAGGAATAAATAGCCATTCCTGAATCCATTGCTGTTTTGATCTTTTTGTAGAGGGCCCCATCGATTCTTTCTGCGCCACCCCAGAACAGGCCATGATGAACGAGCAGAAGATCGACATTTTCTTTCACTGCTTCTTCAATTACTGGCAAAGCGGCGTCAACGGCTGCGCCTACCTTATTAATAGTTTTTTTACCTCTTAACTGTAGACCATTGATTGCCCCTGGATAGTCAGGGATCTGCTTAATTTTTAATTCTTGGTCTAGATAAGCTACAATTTTGTCCAGCTTGTGCATCTGATACTCTTGCGCACACTGCTCTTCACGTCTAGTCTCATCGTCCTATGCTTAAAGCCGGAATAGTAGGGATGCCGAATGTTGGTAAATCAACCTTATTTAATGCCTTAACGCGGAACCGAAACGCGGAAGCGGCAAATTACCCTTTTTGCACGATCGATCCAAATGTCGGTGTCGTTACTGTGCCTGATCCTAGATTGGAGGTTCTCAGTAAAATGTCAGGTTCTGAGAAGGTTATTCCAGCTGCGATAGAATTTGTCGATATTGCAGGATTGGTCCAAGGAGCTTCTGAAGGTGCCGGTCTAGGCAATAAATTCTTGGCTAACATTCGTGAAACGGATGCCATCGTTCAGGTCGTTCGCTGTTTTGAAAATGATGATATTATCCATGAATTAGGAACGGTTGACCCTCTAAGAGATATTGAAATCATTAACGCTGAACTTATTTTGGCAGATCATGCATCGTTGATGAAGCGTAGGGTGTCACGCGAAAAAAAATCCAGGGGAAATGACAAAGAGGCTAAGAAAGAACTAGAAGTAATTGATAAGATTTTACCACACCTTGACGAAGGGAAGCCTGCTATAACTGCAGACATAAACGATGATGATTATGAAATAATGAAGGAGTTCTTTTTACTCACTTCGAAGCGTACAATTTTTGCATGTAATGTTTCTGAAGATGATCTTGCAGATACTATAAATATTCCAAAAGACAACTCAATGGTTGCAAGGGTACAGCAGTATGCTGAAGAGACTCATGGTGCAGAAATAATTATAATATCAGCTCGGATTGAGGAGGAGCTTATCGACGTGTCGCCTGAGGAAGCCAAGGAATTTTTAGCTGACATGGGAGTCGTTGACAGTGGTTTCTCTACAATGATCCGTTCAGTATACAAGTTACTTGGACTCAGTACATATCTGACTACCGGTGAGAAAGAGACAAGGGCTTGGACCATCAGGAATGGAACAAAGGCCCCTGCAGCGGCAGGAGTCATTCATACCGATTTTGAACGTGGTTTCATTGCAGCGGAGGTATTACATTATGATGATTATGTAGAATGCGAATCCAAATCTGCAGCTCGTGATGCAGGTAAGCTTCGTATTGAAGGTAAAGAATATGAAGTAAAGGACGGCGATGTTATAGAATTCCGTTTTAACGTCTAAAAATCTCTAATTACTTAATAAATCTGTCATTAATCGCTTTCATCCAAAGCGAAATGGATGTGGGGTGCGTATAAATCTGGTTCTAACAGAAATGAATCATGCCCTTTTTCAGAGTGCACTGTAATATGCATAGGATTAATGCCGCCTTCGCTTATAGCTGAAACGAGTTCTTCTTGCTGATCGGGGTAGAAACAAACATCAGAATTTATAGTAAAGATAAGATATTTTTGATGACTGCATCTACTAAACATTGTTGAGTAATCACTGAACCCTGATTCATCTAATATGTTGAAATTTTGCCATGCATCCATAATGCGAAGGTAAGTGTTGGCATCAAAGCGCTTAACGAATTTTTGTCCCTGATGACGCATATATGACTCGACTGGAGTTTGAACCTGATACCACGAAGATTCTTCAGTTTCTTTCTTTACTTCTTGACTGGCGCGTCTTTCCAGAGTCGCTAGTGAGATAAAGACCTTGTGCCCGATCATTCTGGCAAGGGCAAGTCCATCCTCAGGAGAATTGTTGCTATAATAATTTCCACCTAGAAAATTACTGTCAGATTCTATCGCAGTGATTTGTTCCAAGTTATGAATTCGTTGCAGGACAGAAGTTTTGATTCCACTGGCCAGAGCTACGATTGTCCTAACTCTTTCCGGATGTTGTGTTGCTAAGCTAACAGCCATGAGCCCTCCTAATGAGCTCCCTGCCACTGCGTGAAGTTGTTTTATTTCCAAATGATTAAGTAATTCAACCTGTGATTTGACGATGTCTTTGATGCTGATACGAGGAAACGAACCTCCGAAAGGTTTTCCAGTTTCAGGATTTATTGAGCTTGGACCAGTTGATCCGTAGCACCCACCAAGATAGTTGGCACAAATGACACAATACTTATCTGTATCAAGGGCCTTGCCGGATCCAATAAAATCATTCCACCATCCTGTCTGGCATTCTTTGTCCCATTCGATAGAGAGCCCTTCGATATTTTCCGTAAACCCAGCAGCGTGTTGACTAGCGCTAAGTGCATGAAAGAGAAGAATGACGTTATCTTTATTTTGAGACATTTGCCCATATATCTCATAAGCTAGAGTAAAATTAGTTAGCTTTTCCCCACAATTAAGCTCAAAAGGAGCCTCTTCGTTATTAAAGGTGAAGGACTGTGTATTTGTCTGATCTATGCTATTTGGCATTGAATAAAGAGTGTAGTCTTTAAATTAATAATGACGAACAACGAATTTCGGGCGAATAAGCGGAATGTCAGCTAAAAAATATAACGGACTTGAAGCGGAATTGTATGATCTTTTCCGAGGTGGTGATGATTTTGATGAGATAGGGTATTATGTTGATTTAGCGCTTAATAGAGGAGGTAATTGCTTGGATGTGGGTTGTGGCACGGGTCGTGTCCTTATTCCGATTGTTCAACAAGGAATAAAAATAACAGGGTTGGACAATTCCAGTGCCATGATTGACGAATGCAGGAAAAGGCTTTCTGCGGAGGGTGTCATAGCGGATCTGATTGAGAAGGACATGACTAATTTTGATCATAAGAATAATTTTGATTTGATTATTATTCCTGGTGGGAGTTTTCAATTACTTGATGAGCGAGATGATGCTTTAGCCGCATTAAAGAATTTTCGAAAACACCTAGAACCTGAAGGTCTTTTTGTAATGAGCCTTTTTACTCCCTTTTACGAAATTTCCCATGAGTTTTTAGATGGCGTATGGCGGTTGGATAAGGATGAAAAAATTGAAGGTTCTGAGAACCGAGCTTTGTGTCATTCCTGCGTTGATTTAGATAGGTGCGAGAACTTGATGGAAGTTCGTCATCGATTTGAGTTAATCAATAATGATGGGATCACTGAATCCTCGGAGATTAAGTTTTCTCGGTTAAGGTGGTATGGGAAATACGAGATTCAATTATTGTTAGAGAGTGCAGGATTTCAGCACGTTAGAATTTCTGGAGACTTTGAAAATGATGATATGAGGGATGGTCATACCGTGATGTCGGTTTCTGCTGTTCCAGTGAGTATATGATATGGCTGAGAATGTAAGAGAAGTTGCAGAACGAATACTTTTCTCTTCTTCTTTGGAGGATAAATTATTACTAGGTCCTCGCGAAGCTGAAGATAATTTTTGCGGTAAACCTATTAAGACACCTCGATTTCCTGAGCGCCCAAAATCATTGACTATAGGTGATCGTGGAATTCGCGCCGATTTCCCTGGCTCTAATCGGATCGCTGATGAAAAGGACCGCGGCATCATGATGCATTTTTTAGCAAACCATGAACTTTTGGCAGCTGAATTAATGGCGCTTGTTTTGCTGAAATTTCCCAATGCACCCAAAGATTATCGTGCTGGCGTTTATGAAGCGATGAGAGAAGAGCAGATGCACACGCAGATGTATTTTAGACGTATGCGTGATTGTGGTATTTCTTTTGGAGAATTACCACTAAATGATTATTTCTGGCGCATCGTTTCTTCAATGGATACGATCATGGATTTTGTCGTTCGAATGAATCTTACCTTTGAGCAGGCCAATTTAGACTATTCAAAATATTATGCTGAACAGTTTAGAGTCATTGGAGACACTGGCACTGCTGCAGTATTAGACAAAATATATCAAGACGAGATTAATCATGTTGGTCATGGCCTCAAATGGTTAAGGCATTGGAAAAAGAAAGATCATTCTGATTGGGAAGCATTTAGTAGTTCTTTACAATTTCCATTATCACCTTCCAGAGCAAAGGGGATGGTTTCATTTAATTTAGAGGGACGTCTTGAGGCAGGTTTTGATGAGGAATTTATTTCTCAAATGAAGGTTTCTGGTCAGTCTAGGGGAAGGACTCCTGTCGTGCACTGGTTCAATCCAAATGCGGAACTGTACTCTCTTGCCTCAGTGAATGAGACCGATTTTCGTGCTAATCGATTTGAAAGAGCGATCGAGGAAGACTTGGAAATTCTGATGTTTGCGTGGAGCCGTAAAGATGATGTTGCGTTGTTCCGCAATGTTCCTTCAGTTGAGCATTTAGAGAAACTACAAAGCATAGGGTTTCAATTGCCTGAAGTATTGCCTCGTCATGGACTTGATGGTCGCAAGCTTGGAGGTTTACGGCCATGGGCCTGGTCGATAGATGCATCTGATCATTTAAAACCTTACGGGCAGGCGGTATCGGACCGAGTGCCTTGGCAATGGAGAAAGCCAATTCCAGAGGCTTGGTTGTCTAAAGAAATTGGTGTTAGTCTTGAGCAGAAGCTAGGCGTTCGAGATGAGGTGGGTGGATTTTGCAGAAATCTTAGTGAGGTAATGGATGTTTTGAGAGGAGGTACAATTCTCTTTAAATCTGCTTATGGCTGTTCTGGAAAAGGTCACATGATTGCTGAATCGTTTTCTAAAGAGGTTCAAGTATGGGCTGAGAAGAAGATTCAGTTGCATGGATTTATTGTCGCTGAACCCTTATTGCAGAGAGTTGAGGATTTTTCAGTTTTGTATGAAATACAAAATGGCGAGATTGAATGTCTGGGAATGACTCAGCTCATTAATGATTCGAGGGGGCAGTTCAGAGGGATAAGATTGGCTCCAAGATTTAGTAAGATGCTCAGTCCAGAGGTTTTAGAATTTTTGTTTAAGGAAGCTGATTTTATTTCTTGGTATCACGAAAGGATACCATCAGCTATATTGGAGCTGTTGCCAGAATATTGCGGTCCAGTCGGAGTCGATGCTTTGGTCTGGCGTGATAATGATGGAAGACTGATGTTGAGGCACGTGGTAGAGCTAAATGTACGGATGACAATGGGAAGAGTGGCACTCGAATTACAAAAAAAACTCAACCCTAATGGATGGGCTGATTTTAGTATTCAACGAAAAGAAAAATACAAAGGAGAGGGTGTTATTTTAAATGATCCAGATGAAGCAAAGGAATTCTTGGCTATTTGGGAGTCCCATCAGGGTGATTCAAAAGCTCTTATCCGGAAGTAGATTTTTCTAGAAGTTAACGAACCGGATGTTGAATACGTTATAGTGACAGTCCCGTCCCCATTATCTAATTCTTCCTTTAAGATTAGTTGATCATCGGATGCGATCCAATTCACCAGATCAGTAGAACTTTCAATAATGATTTCGTAACCGGAAATATTTTTTAAACGCTTAATTTTGAGTTCGAATTTACCAGTTTCATTGGTTCGTTCTTGCCTCATAAAATTCTTAAATATTCTTGATTTAGGTTTTCTTGGATCACTGCCAAGTAGGTACTCAAGTATATTTGCAATGCCATCCGCATCCGCATCTGCGAGGGGGCCCGATATTAAATTGTTGGTAATTTCTTCAGTACTAAAAAATAGCAACCTCCAGTCAAAATTATCATTATTTATTATTCCTGGGGAAGGGGCCGCAGCTTTCCAGCTCATTGGATCGCCGGCATACTTGATAGGATTTGTCCTATGTAATGAGCTTCCTTGGCCATCTGCAGAAACTGGCCAAGGGTCTCGATCTGAGTATTCAGCAATATCAATAGACACTTTCAGATCAGGCTGGCCATTTATTGGAGACTTTTCTGGAATTCTTATTCTGATTCGTTCACCTCCATTATCTAAGGAACCAACGAAGGGGCCATAAATTACTACCTTTTCTGGGACACTATAATTATTACGGAAAGTGGCAGGTTCTCCTTTAACGATGAGTAGAATATGTTCAGGATCCAGAGTAGAATCTGGATCAACAAACTGATAGTCTATCCCGCTAATCTCTGTGCCTTGAAGTTTAAATGATGAGGATCCTATGTTCTTAATTTCGATGTATTCTGTATTATTATTTTCAGGGTGATACATTAATTCAGTAATTATCAGAGGACCTGATATAGGATCGGAATTTGCAGATCCAAATGTCTGGGTCGACATCGGTTCGTAGCGGATCTTTCCATCAGAAGTCACGTGCCTTCCCAGAGAGAATCCAGACGCGGAGTCTCCAAATTTGAATCCGTTGACGTAACCTAGTCTTTGATTGTTTGAATTGTTTGCAATTAGAAATATCTCTTCTCCGAACGAGTCCAATGCAAAATTTTCTAAATCATTTTCAGTGAAAATAGCGTAACCCTTTTCGGGCAATTGAACGTCATCAGGTATCTTAAATTTAAGCTGATCCCGAAGGTCGTCAGTGAGTAGCCACTCTGAGATGTTAACTGGAAAAGGATTAGGATTGTATAATTCTATCGTGTCTACTTGAGGCGGCACTGAATTACTTAGTACTTCGTTAATGAAAATATTTGGTAAATCAAATTTGGTTGGTTCATTGATGCCTGGAGAACCAAGAAGGGCCCTGCTTTGGCGCCATCCATCTATTCCTAGGACAAGTGAATACCCTTCATTTGCAATGTTGTCTGGATACGAAATTGTCTGGATGATTTCTCCGCTTCCCGTGATCAGTTGTATGTCCTCGCCTCCGTTATTAAGTGCTCCAGAGAATTCTCCTGCTATTGAATAGTTTCTGTTAGTGCCATAAACTTTTTCAAATTCCTTAAGATTCCCGACGATGACTGTATTTTTTTTGGGTTCGAGAGTTAATCCAGGGAAAGTGAATTCGATACCGTTATTAAAATTTACATCGGTAAGGGATATGGGATTTGATGAAGTGTTTTGCAGTTCAATCCATTCGAAATCACTATTGTTTGTTTTTGGGCCTGCGAAATCATAGGGGTCATACATAATTTCTGTAATCACAAGATTAGACGCTGAGGCTGGATCCTCATTGACTAAATATTCGACTTTTAGAGGTGCACTCCAACCAGTGCCTACTGGGGTCCGGCCTGAACTGGTAGAATTTCCACCATCACTGTCAAAGACTCTAGCAAAGAGTCGTGCTGTCTTTTGGAGAGTGATCGGTCCAGTATACTTGAAGCCGTTAGTGCCTCCGTCCCCAGCGTCTTCGTCAAATCCAGTGATCAGTTTAACTTGATTAAGGAAGTCACTACTTGAGGTGCTTTCATTGAGTGCATGAATGGCGATTAGGTTTTGCCCCGATTTGAGCTGATTGATATAATTACTGGTGTCGAATTTTTGAAATAGAGTGGCCGACCCATCATCATGAGTTTGAGTGGCTGATGAATTCCAGGTAAGATTTTCAGGCGCTTGCGAAGATGCAATTATTATTCCATTCAGGTAAGCAACGAATCCGTCATCATATCGCATTTGAAGAATCATATAGTTCCACTTTTCGATATCGGTTTGAGTTAGATTAAATTTAACTCTGATATAGCAAGAAGTTCTTCCGCTAATCTCATCGTCAACGTCTATGTTGATGTATGGATCATAACCATTACTTCTTTCATAACCAACGCCGTTTGTTCCTTGTATCCAGGAACTGTCATTGAAGTTTAAGTCTCTGTACCATGATGCACTAATGTTGGAGTTTGGTACAAATGCCCGGACAGCGATATCTTCATCAATAATAGTAGTTCCATTTAATGGTTCTGATTGGTCAGGTGGCCTAGGATCACTTCCATCAAGCGTATAATAAATGTTCTGATTCCCTACCAAATTTGCGTTCAGTGTGATTCTTGTGCCTGGTGGATAAGATCCTGCTGTTTTATTTGTTGTTGGCCTTGGTGCAAATTGTCTGTCCATCCAATCGAGACGAGTTCCTAGCCAGTCCTTGAGATGATTAATTTCTCCCTGATAGCTGCCGAAACGTGGCTGATCTGACCACCTTTGAAAATTTCTTGCCTGAGCTTCATTGAGTTCAGTTGCCATATTATCGATGATCGAATGTACGTTTGATGTCGCAAATGCACCTTCGCGGAGTTCGAAATAGCGATCGATGTAAACTTGCCAGAAATTTTCATTATCAAATAGAGATCCCCACCAAGGGAAAGTAAAATAGGACGTTCCTCCGGACCATGTTGAAGGATTATTATCGCGCCCGTCCGTTGATTCCATTGATCGGTCAAAGTCCCATATTGGACCATACTCAATTTTTTCATTTCGTTTTTTATGAAAGAAAGTTGAGAGCCTTAGTGCGTCTGCATTCAGTGTTAAAACATTTAGCAAATGATGATCTACCCAGGAAAGGGTATTAATGTAGTCTCCGAATTTATCAGTGCTAAGAGCAGAGCTCATCTCGTTTATGTATTCCCGGACCCAGTTTGACTGATCAGAGCTGACATCATCTTCTTTAGGATATACCCATCCGAGTGTTTGTCCGCCCGCTCGTAAACCAGAATCACCGGGATCAAGGCGATCCACTTTGAGAATGTATCCTCCTGTAATTTCAGGTTCCTCGGATACATTATCAGTTAGTCTTTCGACATTAACACGCTCTTTGTCACGCGAGATTTTTTCCATGAATGTATAAACCCCATCGTAATCGTTGCTATAACTTAAGGTTCCGCCATTATCATCTTTGAAAAGTTCTACGAACTTTGTTCTCACAGCATATCTTCCGACCTGATTACTAAGTTCATAAATAAAAGCATTTCTCATCAGGCTGCGATCGTACACTGATCGAGCATTTAGAATGAAATCTGATTCTTCCGGGAACCCCAGTGGGGAGATGTTTTTATTTTGGTTTGATTCGTTCCATGCCTCAATGGAGAATGCTTTTTTACTGAATCCTGAAGATGATGACCCTCTCACCTTCCATCCTCCTCGTGTACCTAACGAGTAGGGACCATTGAGTCGTGTTTTTCCTGTTTGTGGATCAGGTTCAAAGAATGCAAAGAAAGTAAATGTTTTACCATTAGCTGCTGTAGTGCCACCATTTGAAAACCGTTCCATAATGATTACAGGAAGGTTAGAACTGAAATTTTGAGCGTCCGTTGAGAGGCTTATGTAACCAGCTTCTGATACTGGACCGGCTGTCAGTCCATCCTCAAAGGAGCGAGTACGCAGGAGTGTTGATCTCTCGAGATTTATAATGCCGCCTGTGTACAGAGATGATGCTTCTGTTGGCAATGAACCGTTAGTTGTGTATCGGATTTGCGCTTGGGTTGATTTTGTGGACAGGCTAAGAGTTAAGTTTCCAGTGAAGCCTCGGCCAGGTTGAGAAATTAAAACCGATCCGGAAGGTAATCCCGAGTCAGATCCATTGTTTTTTCCAGGGCTTGGAATTTGAAAATATCCTAATTCAGGTGGTTTTGGTTCGGCTCCTTCATCAGGTTTTATGATGAATTGGGCCTCGAGGCGAGGAAGGGCCAGTAGGTCAGAACTTCTTGTGTCACCATTCATTGCATGAATTGCTAATATATTGTTACCTGTCTGGACAATTTCTGAAGCTTGCGTGGACAGGTCTGTATCGACGAACGAGATTGCCTGGCTGTCAGGATGATCTGTGCTAGCGTCTGAGTTCCAGGCAGGTGATACTGGCTTATTTCCTGAAGCGATTTCTGTGCCGTTAATATATGCAATGAATCCATCGTCGTATTTCATGCGGAAAGTAAGACTGGAAAGCCCTTTCAATGAATCGATTGAAAAAGGAATTCGTATAAACGCAGTAGAGTTTGTGTCATAAGTTTGTCCTTCAATATCACCGCCAGCACCTATTAGATTTTCATATCCACTCGAGCGCTCATATCCAATTCCTGTTGTGGCATCTGACCAAGTTTCATCATTGTAATTAATTGATCTCCAAGTAGTTCCGATGTTGTTAGTGGGCACTAATAATTTACAAGCATCTCCTTCGCTAACTAGTGTAGTTGAAAAGCTTTCCCCGTCTGCTTTTATGCCATATGAGAAATTTTCATATTGGGCTGGGAAGTTAGATAATTCAGAAACGACGGTTTTTCCATCAGGGTCCACGAGGCCAAGGTATCCTCCAGATTTTGAAATTTTAAAGTTTGTGTGGAGCTCTCCATTGTCACGGTCCTTGCCGGATGCGAACACGACTAAATATCCATCAACAGCTAATGAAACTTTTGGAAATTCCCACTTTTTCAGATTCTCCCGGTCATTCGTAAGGAAGTATCCTTCAAGATCAACGATGTCTTGGTGTGGATTGTAAATTTCGATCCAATCGGATGATTGCCCATCCTCATCGTAAAGCGTTGAGTTATTTAAGGCGACGAATTCATTAATGATTGGAACTGAGAAGGCTCTAGAAATTAAAAATAAAATCGAGCAGCATAACAAGATTATCGATCGATAACACTTGGGGGAATGATTCATAGGGGACTTTAATATAGCCCATAAAAATAATAAGCCGAATAAAAGAATTTTGAGAGATATTCTCAATTATTTCGAACAATATTAAGGCCAGTATCCTATTTAAATTTCTGGAATCTTGTCGTTCTTTTTGATGGGTTTGCCTTCCCAAATGACAGATCCGGACTCCTTATCATAAGTGAGCACGCGATGTGCGCTTCCAGGTGCTGGTTTCTTATTATCTTTTGGGATCCACTTGCGGTGATTTTCCATTATTTTTCGATATTCAGCACTACTTGCAAGATTCGTCCATTCGTTGGGGTCCTTTATCATATCATAAAGTTCCTCACTCCCATCAGCGTATAAGATGTAACGCCATTTTTCTGACCGGACTCCGTTATTATCATGATTATGGGATGTGATTGCCGGGCGGTCACGTTTTGTTGAAGCGTCTTTGAGTTGAGGTGTTAGGCTAATGCCCTCTAGACCTTTCTTGAACGGGAGTCCACAAAGTTCATTTAAGGATGGGTAAATGTCTAGTAACTCTGCGGGTTGAGAGCAGCGTCCTTTGCTTATTCCGGGGCCGGCGAAGATGAGTGGAACACGGGTCCCATCATCCCAGAGCGTATTCTTTCCTGTAATTTCTTTTTCTCCAATGTGCCAACCATGATCGGACCATAAAACAACAATTGTATTTTCGGTTAATTGATTTTTTTCTATAGCTTCCAGAACTCGTCCCACCTGAGCGTCGACAAAACTTGTGCATGCCAGATATGACCGGGTTAAATTTTTCCACTCATTGTGTTCTTGTAAGAATTTGAGACGGACCTCGGGAAGTCTCCAATGCAGATACCAGGAGAAACGGGGAGTGTCTTTCCGGTCATTGGGTTTGATTTGTGGAAGCTGTAAAGTGTTTTCGGGATAAATATCAAACCATTTCTGGGTTGCGAAACAAGGAACATGCGGCAAGAAGAATCCTACTGAAAGAAAGAAAGGCTCATTGGGTTTATCATTAATTTGTTCTATTGCCCAATCAGCTATTTTGTAATCTCCCTTATCTTCATCCCTGTGCGGAAAAGTTCCCCAATCTACTAAACGGTGTGCTTGGGGAGTCTTTACGACTAATCTTTTTTCTGGAAAGGGAGCTGGACTTGCTCCTGGACCAAGAACATCGAACTCTTTATTTTTTTTTGAATTCCTTCCATATCTACCATGATAGATTTTTCCTGCTGACATCGTTTTATATCCATGTGATTTCAGATATTGAGGGAGAGTGACCAAATCTTTCAGATTAGGAACATCACGGAACCATGGGGATAGCCCGTAAATTCCAGTCGTAGTTGGGCGTAGCCCTGTCATTAGACTTGTCCGTGATGGATTACACAGTGGTGATTGACAGTGGGCATTAAGAAACACGGTCCCCCTTGCTGCGAGCTTATCTATGTTTGGGGTCTGGATTTGTGGATGTCCTCCCAGGCAGCCGATCCAGTCATTTTGATCGTCAATTGCAATGAAAAGAACGTTAGGTTTGGCTTGGGAGGTTGTAGTGCAGAGCAGAATAGAGATAAAGAGAAATGCTATTTTGTGAATCATGTAAATTTTAAATATTAAGTGTTGATGATACAAAATTTTCCAGTATTGGAAAACTTATGAATGATGAAATATTTGTAGTAGGCTTAGTCTTACTTTTTGCTAGTTCTTAATAGACGTTCATTTAGCAGGCTATAATACTTGTATTTTAGGTATTACTACTTTAACACGCAAAAAATTATCTATACTAATGTCTCTTCCTCAAAATAATTTTCAAGACAAGCACAGGGTTGTGATTGTTGGGGGGGGAGTCATTGGGCTTTGTGTTGCTTACTATGCCTTGAAAGCTGGTAAAAAAGTTATTCTTTTGGAAAGGAATTCCGAAGAAGGAGATAATTGCTCTACAGAGAATGCCGGAATGGTTGTGCCAAGTCATTTTGTTCCTCTTGCTGCGCCTGGAATGATAGCTTTAGGACTTCGGTGGATGCTGAGTTCTGAAAGTCCTTTTGCGATTCGGTTAAGACCTAGCAGAAAATTAATGCGTTGGCTTTATTTGTTTTGGCGGTCAGCAAATAAAAAACATGTCATTCATAACCGTGAGTTTTTGCGTGATTTAAATTTGAAGAGCCGCGAGCTCTTTGTTGAACTGGCAGAGGACGATTCTTATGAATTGGTGAAGAGGGGGCTATTAATGCTCTGCAAGGGGTCTAATTCACTTGAAGAAGAATCGCGTCTAGCATCGGATGCTAATGATCTTGGTCTAGAAGTAGAAGTATGTGATTCGAGAAGATTAGCTGAGATTGATCCAGACATTGAGATGAACGTAGAAGGAGGTATTTGGTTTAAACAGGATTGCCATTTAGATCCCTCTATCTTTTTAAATCAGCTGAGAAAAAAGATTCTTGGAATGGGAGGAGAAATATACCATCAAGTCTGTGCCGATGGTTTTGTTATAGAAAATGGCCAAGCCAAGGCCTTGCGTTGTAGTGATTTAGGAGGAAGTGAATCCTTAAATGATAATATCGAAGCTGATCAATTTGTTATTGCGGGAGGTGCATGGTCACCATCTCTGGCTCGTGATTTGGGACTAGATCTTCCGATCCTTGCCGGTAAGGGTTATTCAATGACAGTGCCAGAACCCATTCAATTGCCTCGCGTCTGTTCTATTCTTAATGAGGCTCGTGTTGCAGTGACTCCGATGGGTGATTGTTTACGCTTTGCAGGGACTATGGAATTAGGCGATAACGATTTAGCAATAAATGCACGTCGTGTTAAGGGTATTCTTAAGTCAATCCCCAAATATTTTCCTCAGTTTAAAGTTGAGCATTTTAATGGGATCAAGAGATGGTCTGGTCTTAGACCCTGTTCTCCGGATGGGTTACCATACATTGGCCCGGCCGGTCCGGGTGCGGATGGTGTTTTTATTGCAACTGGCCACGCAATGATGGGCCTGAGTCTTGGTCCAATAACTGGTCACATTATGGCAAATATCCTCTGTAATGATTATAACGAATTACCATTGGATGCATTGTTCCCGGGGCGATTTTCTTAAAAGATATGAATTAATTTAATGTTTGTGTGTGCTGGACTGGCGGCACCGAAAGAGTTAAAAAATACAGTAATGCCCAAGGACGTTAATAAGATCAGAGTCATTGATTCACATACTGCTGGTGAACCGACTAGAGTAGTTGTTGATGGTGGGCCTGATCTTGGGGTAGGTAATATGGCAGAACTTAGAGATCGGTTTGAAGAAAAAGCGCATTGGTTGAGGACTGCTTTATTAAGCGAACCCAGAGGATTTGAAGCAATGGTAGGGGCTTTGCTTTGTGAGCCTACTGACCCTAAGTCAGCCGCGGGAGTTATTTTTTTTAATAATTCAGGTGTCTTGAAGGGATGTATACATGGGACTATGGGACTCATTAAGACTCTTGAATTCATGGGTCGCATTTCAACTGGAAGCCATGATATAGAGACGCCGGTCGGAACCATAAAGGCTGAACTTAGGGAAGATGGTTCTGTTAGTGTGACAAACGTTCCTAGCTATCGTTATCTGAGCAATGTTGAAATTGATGTTGAGGGATTTGGTAAAGTTTTAGGAGATGTTGCTTGGGGAGGTAATTGGTTTTATCTCATAGAAGGTTACGGTCCAGAAATTAAATTAATTAACTTAAAGGATTTAAGCTCATTTTCGATTGCCGCAATGGAGGCTCTTGAAGTTGCAAATATCCTTGGTGATGATGGCAGTAAAATTGATCATGTTGAAATTTTTGGGCCTCCTTCTGATCCCGTTAAATCAGATTCAAGAAATTTCGTGATGTGTCCGGGAGGAGAATATGATCGATCCCCTTGCGGTACCGGCACTAGTGCCAAGTTAGCCTGTTTGTATGCTTCTGGAAAATTGGGACCTGATCAGATCTGGAGACAGGGTAGTATTTTGGGAACCGTCTTTGAGGGCGAAGTGATGCCATTAGAAGATCAAAAAGTAATTCCAAGAGTCAGTGGCCGAGCTTGGGTTAACGGAGAGACCAACATTGTGATTGATCCTTCTGACCCTTTCCGTTTTGGTATAGGATAGTACTTGAGAGGAAATGAAAAAGGATTCCGTAATTTTATTGGCTGTTTGTTTATCGCTTAACTTAGAGGCGTCAGAAAGAAAGCATGCCTTTAATGAACTGGTTAAGCCGGTCTTCCAAGAAAGCTGCATTAAATGTCATGGGGAAAAAGGAAAAGTTAAAGGAAAATTAAACCTTCTGAAGATTAACACATTCCCCGAGTTTCAAAAAGATGCTGAACGAATCGAAAAAATAATTACAGCTATCGAGGACGGTGAAATGCCACCCGAAGAGGAAACTCAGATACCGGAATCAAAAAAGCAATCAATTCTGAAGGAACTAGAAGTAATATTAAAGGAATCTATACTTAAAAATAAGTCATTTGCACGCACTCCGATTCGAAGAATGAATCGTTTTCAGTATGCTAATGCCGTTAAGGACCTTCTGAATCTGAAAGTCGAAGTTTACCCACTTCCTGAAAAAATGATGAGGGACCGAAGTAATTATTTTCGCCCTGATACTGGTAAGATGCCAGACAAAATGACAGTGAGCAGTCGTCCTTTAGGAAAGTCGGGATTGATTGAGCCTCGGCTAGCTGGGGTCGCTCCGTTCCCTCAGGACCTTCGAGCTGAAAATGGTTTCGATAACCAGGGAGATCACCTCTCTTTATCACCTTTTCTAATGGAGAGCTTCCTTACTTTGGCGAGTTCGATTGTGCAAAGTACTAATTTTAACAATAAGACCTGCGGTTCATGGAATGCCTTGTTTGCACAGCCTAAGCAAGAATCCAATATTCTTAATGTATCTAGAGAACGGTTATATCCCTTCTTATCAAAAGCATTTCGCAGGCCTGTCGAAAAAAATGTAATCGAGCGTTATGCGGAACACGTTGAAAATCTCGTCAGTTCGGGAAAATCGTTTACGAATGCGATGAAGGAAACAGTCTCGGCAGTTCTGGCATCACCGCGATTTCTTTATCTATATGATAGGCAAGTAGGAAAGAATTCTATTGAAAAAATTGATGATTATGAACTAGCTTCTAGACTCTCTTTTTTTCTTTGGGGGAGCTTGCCTGACGAAGTCTTACTGAAAGCCGCAAAAAGTGGCCGTCTATCTGACCCTGTCATTCTAAATGAGCAACTAGATCGTATGCTTAAGGATCGTCGCATTAAGCGTTTCTGTGATAGCTTTCCTTCCCAATGGTTACAACTGGATCGGATCATTTCATCGGTTCCTGACGTTAAGAAATATCCGGACTTTTATTATGCTCCACCAAATTATCGAACCACTATGGATATGATGATGGAGCCGCTGCTGCTTTTTGAAAATGTACTGATAGAGGATCGTTCTATACTTGAATTGATTGATTCAAATTACAGTTTTCGATCTGCGCGCCTTGCTAAGTGGTATGATCCAGAAATTAAAGGTAGGCTCGGGGGCCCAACTACAATGCAATTTCAACGTGTTGCTTTGACTGATCGTCGTCAGGGAGGGGTCATCACATCTGCTGCGGTTCTCACAATGACATCAGGACCTGAAGAAACTAAGCCCATAACACGAGGAGCATGGATTGCAGGTGTCATTTTCAACGATCCTCCAGAACCTCCTCCAGCCGATGTGCCGCCCCTTGAGCATGAAGATCCCGATAATGCTGAAAAGAAAACATTCCGTGAACGTTTTGCGCAACATCGTGAACGTGCTGATTGTGCTGGGTGTCATGTGAAACTTGATCCTCTTGGATTCGCTTTAGAGAACTTTGATGCTGTGGGTCGATGGCGAGATAACTACGAGAATGGCCAAAGGGTCGATTCGTCTGGCAAATTATTTAGGCAGTATGAATTTTCCAGTATTATCGAGTTTAAGGATACTATACTTTTAGAAAAGGACCGTTTTACTCGTGCATTGGCTGCACACTTATTGGCTTTTGCACTTGGTCGCGAGGTCACTGTGGCAGACTCTGAAGCTCTGGATTTAGTTGCAAAAATGACGGCTGAGCGTAATTATAGTTTGCGGGCTATGATTTATGAAATCACCCGTAGTAAACCATTCCAAAGTAAATTTATCCCTAACGAAAATTGATTTTTGTTAGGGATAAATGGCCGTCATAAAGAAATGAAATCTCACCATACTAGTCGGAGGAATTTTGTAAGAGGTATGAGCGGAGCTGCACTTGCTATTCCATGGATGGAAAGTTTATCAAAGTCTTCAGAGCCTATAAAGCCTTCCGTAAGAGCGGCTTGGTTTTATGTGCCAATCGGTGTAGTGCGTAGGGGTTTTTTCCCGGGCGAAGATGAAGCAGCAATTCCTAAATTTAATGGTAGTAGGACTGAAGTAAAAAATGATGCCAGAATTAAGGTGGGTACTCATGAGTTAAAACTGACTCCTACACAGAAGCCGCTCGAGAGAATGAAGGAGAAAATCACTTTCATTACGGGGCTGGATAGGACCTTCCAGGAGGGGACTGATGTTCATGCGCAATGTGCTTCATGTTTTCTTACAAATTCGGCCCCTCATACAATTACTCAATCGCCTTATCCGCAATCTCGTACATTAGATCATATAGTGGCCGAGAAGATTGGCCGGGACACCCCTTTTCGTACTCTGGAGTTTAGCTGTAATAGTCACAAGGATAATAAGGAGTCGATCCAGTTTGACAATATTTCTTGGTATGGGACTGAGCACGTAGCCCCAAGCATGAGAGATCCTCGGAAAGTTTATCATCGCCTTTTTGGAACGCAGGAAGGACAGTCCAATAAAAATATAACTGATTTGGTGTTAGAGGATGCCAGATCAATGCAGCGCCATCTTGGATATGATGACAAGCAGAAATTCTCCGAATACTTTGATTCGATCAGGACCATCGAAGAGCAGATGGAAAGACTCGAAAAGCTTCGTGACGAATTATCTTTTGCTAAGTTCGAGGAACCGCTCGATGCGCATTTACCCAGAGGAGAATATATAAGGCTCATGGGTGATCTCATGGTGACAGCTTTACAGGTAGGCTTAACGAACGTTGCTACTTTTATGGTGGGTCCTGAGCGTTGGGACACTCCATACATGTATGAGACTCTATTTGAAAAGCCCCGGAGCCATCATCAAATGTCACACAACCAAGGTCGTTTCATTGAGGATCTATTAAGAGTTGACCATTTTCATATGGAGCAATTTGCCTATTTAGTTGAGAAGATGGACTCCATCAAAGAAGCTGATGGGACGACCCTTCTTGACAATACTTTATTTACTTATGGATCGGGCTTAGGTGATGGATCGACTCATCAATACAGTGCCCTTCCAATCATTATGGCAGGCTCTGGAGGAGGAAAACTAATCACTGGTAAACACATAAATCTTTCAGATCATTCAGGAGCAGTTCCAAAGAAGGAAGGAAAATACCAACAACTATATAATGGATTGCCTCTAGCTAACTTATGGCTGACTCAAGCGAAAGCATTGGGTTTGGAAATGGATAGATATGCTGAAAGTACTGGTGAAATCTCTCATTTGATGGCTTAAAGGTTAGAATGATTGTATCCATATTACCCTTAGTTTTTTTGAATAAATCAAGAGCTTGCGGTAAACTGATAATTTGCGAGATTAGATAGTTATTTTTTTATCTAAATATGAGAAATTTATCAGTTCTTATCCAAGGTTTATTATCACTGATTTTTGTTGGGATGTTCCCGCTATTAGCTGATGAGGTATTACTTGATTCCGAAAGGATGAGATCGCTGGGAGTTGGTGACGCATCATTGGAAGTTGAACAACTAAAAATTATGCTCAATCCAATGATTAGAGATGAACTCAATGAGTTGTCGCATGCTTGGAGAAATAGCTTAAAGAAAACGGTCCAAAATATTTCTGATATTAATTTGAAGGAGGAATTAAGCTCAGCCGATGAGGTGAGGAAGAGTGCATTTATAGAAGTTAAACTTAATCAGTTGACTCTTTTTAGAACTGTTCTTGCTGAGTTAAAGAAAAAGGGTGGCGATCTGAGTGATTTGGAGATGTACGCGGATGCTGTTTCAGGAAAACTGGGCGCTGTTAATGATAACCGCACTATTTGGCGCAGATACTCTTCTTGGTTTACCTCAAAGGAAGGCGGGATCAAGTGGGGTATTCAGCTCTTGAAGTTTTCTGCGATCATGATGATTTTCTGGGCATTGGCGGGATTTGTACGCCGAGTCGTGCGCCGAGCCGCTCAAAAAAGCAAACGATTTTCTGAACTTCTTGAGCAGTTCATGATTAAGATTTCTTTTAGAGCTATGATATTGGTTGGCTTGCTGGTCGGACTTTCAACAGTCGGAATTAATGTTGCGGCTCTTCTTACAGTGATCGGAGGAGCTTCGTTCATTATTGCTTTTGCGTTACAGGACACTCTTAGTAATTTTGCAGCAGGTGTAATGTTGCTTGTTTATCGCCCCTTTGATGTGGGAGATATGGTCGAAGTTGGTGGTGTGTCCGGAAAGATTGGTCAGGTCAGTCTAGTCAGTACTACTATAAAAACATTTGATAACAAGGTTGTTCTTGTTCCTAACAAGAACGTTTGGGGTCAGATAATTACTAATTCTTCGGTCAGTACGGAAAGACGGGTCGATATGATTTTTGGTATTGGGTATGATGATGATTCTGAAAAGGCCAAGCAAATTCTTGAGCAAATTGTCGGGGAGCATAAGTTAGTTCTTGATGAGCCTGAGCCCGTGATTCAATTGCACGAATTGGCTGATTCATCCGTTAATTTCATCTGTCGCCCATGGGTAAAGACTGAGGATTATTGGCAAGTTCACTGGGATGTTCTTAAGAGAGCTAAGGCTGAATTTGAGCAGGCCGGGATCAGTATTCCTTATCCGCAGCAGGATGTGCATATTCATCAAGTCAATTAGGTAGTAGATTAATTATCTTTGACCTTTGGTCTGTCCCTGCTTAAATCGCCTCGTTCACAGGAACTAGTCAATTATTTTCAAACAATCAAATGTCACAATCTCCTACTATAATTTATACGAAGACGGACGAAGCTCCTGCTCTAGCTACTTACTCATTACTTCCGGTAATTCAGGCTTTCACCAAATCATCTGGAATCAGAGTAGAGACTAGAGACATTTCTTTATCTGGACGGATACTCGCCAATTTTCAAGATTACCTGAAAGAGGACCAGCAATTCAATGATGCTCTTTCCGAGTTAGGGGGGCTGGCAAAGACACCAGAGGCAAATATCATTAAGCTCCCAAATATAAGTGCTTCGGTCCCGCAATTAAAGGCTGCTATTACTGAGCTGCAGAGCAACGGATTTGATGTTCCCGCTTATCCCGACGAGCCCAATACAGATCAAGAAAATGAAATTAAGAGTCGCTACGATAAAGTCAAAGGTAGCGCGGTGAATCCTGTCTTACGTGAAGGTAATTCGGATCGCAGGGCACCAAGCGCTGTAAAGGCATATGCCAGAAATAACCCACACAGGATGGGTGAATGGTCAGCTGATTCTAAGACCGAAGTGACTTCAATGGGAGCGGATGACTTTTGTTCCAATGAAAAATCAATCACTGTACAGGATCCGACAGAATACAGTATTGTTTTTGTCGATGATGACGGTGATTTAAGTGTCCTCAAAGAATCTGCACCTCTCTTAAGCGGTGAGGTGATTGACGCAACGCTCATGAAGAAAGATGCGCTGCTTAATTTTTTATCTGAGCAAATTATTTCAGCTAAAGACAAAGGGATTCTATTTTCATTGCATATGAAAGCAACGATGATGAAAGTTTCTGATCCTATTGTTTTTGGTCATTGTGTCAGAGTTTTCTTTAAAAATTTAATAGAAAATTTTGGCACTGAACTCGATGAACTTGGTGTTGATTTTAATAATGGATTCGGTGATTTGATTGGAAAAATTGAACAATTATCACCCGAAAAGAAGTCGCTGATAGAGGATTGTATTTCTGCTTGCTATGAGAACGGGCCTGATCTGGCGATGGTAAATTCTGACAAAGGTATTACTAATCTTCATGTGCCGAGCGATGTGATTATAGATGCATCAATGCCTGCAATGATAAGGGAGTCAGGAAAAATGTGGAACAGTGACGGCGAAACACAGGACACTTTAGCGGTAATTCCTGACAGTAGTTATGCTTCTGTTTATCAGACCACTATTAATTTTTGCAAGGAGAATGGTGCCTTTGATCCTACCACGATGGGAACAGTCTCTAATGTTGGACTCATGGCCCAAAAGGCTGAGGAATATGGATCTCATGACAAGACTTTTCAATCACCCGGCAATGGCGAGATCCGTGTCATTGACGCTGAGGGTAATACTCTAATCGAACATTCAGTTTCTGGTGGAGATATATGGAGAATGTGCCAGACGAAGGATGACCCAATAAAGGATTGGGTGAAGCTTGCAGTTAACCGCGCTCGTGCCACTGGCGCTCCTGCAGTGTTCTGGTTAAATCATCAAAGATCTCATGATGCTGAACTGATTAAGAAAGTAGAATCTTACCTAAAAGATCATGACACGGACGGATTAGATATCCAGATTCTAGAACCTGCAAAGGCAACGCTGCTTTCTCTTGAGCGTATCAAGGAAGGTAAAGATACAATTTCTGTAACGGGCAACGTATTGAGAGATTACCTTACTGATCTCTTTCCAATCCTTGAGCTTGGAACTAGTGCAAAGATGTTATCAATAGTTCCGCTAATGAATGGCGGTGGATTATTTGAAACGGGTGCGGGAGGGTCTGCTCCTAAGCACGTGCAACAATTCGAGCAAGAAAATCATCTGAGATGGGATTCGTTAGGTGAATTTTTGGCGATGGCAGTTTCGCTAGAACATATGGCTGAAAATTTTGATAATAATAAAGCGCGGATACTTGCTACGGCATTGAATGATGCGACTACAAAATATTTACTGGAAAATAAATCTCCTTCAAGAAAAGCAGGGGAACATGATAACCGTGGGAGTCATTATTATCTTGCTCTATACTGGGCTCAGGCACTGGCAGGCCAGAATGAAGATGAGAAACTGAAGAATGAGTTTGCGATAGTTGCTGAATCATTGGGATCGAATGAAGAGAAGATAGTTTCAGAGCTCATGGAAGTGCAATGCAGTCCCGTTGATATTGGAGGATATTATCGACCCGATGTTGAGAAAGTGATGGCGTCGATGCGGCCAAGTCAGACATTCAATGATATTATTGATCAGATTTAAAAGAACATATTAGCGGAGTTAGTATTGTGATCTATTTTTAGGAGGGCTATATATATTTTATTTTTCTACTATATTTCTTGGGAAGTTTCACTAATTCAATTACGTCCTAGGGTTGCTTCTTGCTAACGTTTGATCGAGTATTAAATTATGTTTTTCGCAGAGTTGGGTGGGTTTCACAGGATCATATTCCAAGTTATTGCATTTCTATTAACTGTAAATGCATTAGGTGCAGAGGATGGCGGTAAACATTGGTCTTTCGTATCGCCACAAGTTTATTCTATTCCAAAAGTTAAAACTGAGGCATGGGTTAAAAATGAAATTGATAACTTCATTTTGGCAGATCTAGAAGGTTCTGATATTACACCTGCCAAGAAGGCTGAACCTGCGCAGCTGATCAGAAGAATTTATTACGATTTGATTGGGTTGCCTCCGAGTCTTGAAAAAGTAGAGGAATTCTTGAAGGATCATTCTCCGGAGGCCTTTACAAGGATCGTAAATAATTTACTGGATTCGCCACAGTATGGGGAGAGGTGGGGACGTCACTGGTTGGACGTTGCCAGGTATGGTGATTCCAACGGAGGAGATGAAAATCATGCTTACCCTCATGCCTGGCGGTATCGGAATTATGTTATTGATGCATTTAATAGTGATTTACCTTACAATGAATTTATAACTGAACAGTTGGCTGGAGATCTTCTTGAAAGTAATTTCAATGAACGCTCACGTCGTGTGACCGCTACTGGATTCCTTGCAATCGGCACAAAGATTTTGGCGGAAAAAGATGGAGTAAAGAAAAGAGCCGATATCATTGATGAACAGATTGATACTGTGAGTCGTTCTTTTATGGGTATAAGTGTCTCTTGTGCTCGTTGTCATGATCACAAATTTGATCCAATACCAACGGCAGACTATTACGCTCTTGCTGGAATATTTCACAGTACTAAAATAGAAGATCAGTCTTTGAGTAAACCTGAAGATGAGCAGAGGGAGGCAAAAAAGAAATCACGCCTTGAGCTGATTGGTGATCAGCTAGATGATCTTGAAAGCAAGTTCTCTGAGTTCGTGGATGAAGAATCGATAGTGCAGTGGGAAGCTGAAAAATTTATTCGTGGCAATGTATCTATCATTCAAGGAAGTAATGATAATGAAGCCACTTATATATCTGACCCGGGAAGCCAAGAAAATTTTGCTGAATATAAGGTAAAAATTCAAGCCGAGGGCACATACTCTGTTGATTTCCGTTATGCTGCGGAAAGGTCAAGACCGGGAAGTTTGATCATTGATGGTGATAAGGGTAAGGTGATTTCAGTGCTAGCTGACGTGACTGGGGGCTGGAGTTCAGAGTATCAGCGATGGAATCACGAAACGTATATCCATTTAAATTCTGGAGAACATGTTTTCAGGGTCGAATCTAAACCGCTAATGTCTCATCTTGATCGGATCCGTTTGACGCGCGTTCGTTCTCTGGACCAAGTGAAGTCTTTGCGCTTAAGGATCGATAATTTGAAGGACGAGAGGGCTGGAATCCAGGCTGATAAAAATAACACATACAAGGTCATGGCAGTTCAAGACGGTGATGTGGCTGACACAAATATTAATTTGAGGGGTGATCCACATGAAAAAGGCGAATTAGTTCCTCGCGGATTTCTTTCAAAGGTCTCTCCCCGCAATGTTCTTGCCTGTGATGATGGTTCGAGCGGGAGGCTTGAGTTAGCAAAGTGGATGACGCAGCCTGATCATCCACTTACGGCACGAGTCATCGTGAACCGGATCTGGTATTGGCACTTTGGTAAGGGAATTGTTTCCACGGTAGATGATTTTGGAACGACGGGAACTGAACCTTCTCATCCAGAGTTGTTGGATTATTTAGCAAATGATTTTGTACGAAATGGTTGGTCTATTAAGATGCTTCATCGTAAGATAATGTTCTCCAATACGTATCAGATGGGAGCGGATAATTCCAATTCATTGGTGGAAAAGAAGGATCCTGGAAATTCACTTTACTGGCATCGTGATGTGCGCCGCCTTGAAGCGGAATCTTTTCGAGATTCAGTACTAATGGTTTCCGGTAACTTAAATATGGACCCTCCTTCTTCACCTCTTGTGGTAAAGAGCCAAGACCCATCACCTTCAGATCTTCTCAAGAATCGTCAGAGCTATGAAAATTATCAATACCGGAGCGTTTATCTTCCTGTTGTGCGGTCTCATTTGTATGACTTGTTGACTCTTCTTGGATTCCCAAATGCAACGACTACCGTTGGGCAACGTTCGCAAACCACTGTACCTACTCAGGCCCTATTGATGATGAATAATCCTTTTTTAATTCGTCAGGCTCAAAGCCTTGCTCTCAGGATTGGAGAAGGAAAAGTGCGTGAGTTATATTTAACACTTTTTTCTAGAGTTCCAAACTCCGAGGAGATGCATTGGATTAGTCTTTTTATTAATAAGCATGCAAAGATAAGTGGAAAGAAAAAAGCGTGGGAGTCGTTGTGTCATACGCTATTAATTTCCAATGAGTTTCTCCATGTCTGGTAATTTTATTTCACGAAGAGAAGCGCTAAATCGCATCTGCGTTGGGTTTGGGGGCATTGCTTTGAACTCTATTTTACAAGAGAATTCTTCTGCAGATTCAGGAATCCATTTTCCACATCAGACTGCTCGTGCAAAAAGAATAATTTTCTTATTCATGCACGGAGGCCCATCGCATGTCGATCTCTTCGACTATAAACCGAAACTTTATAGTGAGCATGGCAAGCCGTTACCTTTTCCTGAACGATCTGTCCAATTCGCTGCAAGAGGCAACATTTTTGCTCCTCCATGGAAGTTTCGACAAGTTGGTCAGTGCGGTCACTGGATGTCCGAACTTTGGGAACATCTCCCGGAAGTTGCAGATGATCTATGTATGATTAATTCATTGTGTGAAACTAATGTCTCACATGGTGGTGCTTGCATGAAATTGCATACCGGTGATGAGGCACTACTTAGACCGAGCATGGGTTCATGGGTCAGCTACGGTCTTGGCACCGAAAATAGAAACCTCCCAGCATTTGTAACTATTTGTCCAACTTCTCTTCATGGGGGAGTTAATAATTTTGGATCGGCTTTCCTTCCAGCGCAGCATCAAGGTGTTCCGTTAGGAACGCCGGGGTATCCCAATACTCCGGCAAAGGATGCTCAGTTCCATTATATGCGTCATCCTAGTGCTGGTAGAAGAGAACAAGAATTACAGATTGAACTTTTACGTAAGCTTCACGGTTCAAATAATTTCGGTGGAACGGATTTGGATGCACGAATGTCTAGCTTTGAATTAGCTTTCAGGATGCAGATGACTGCTCCCGAAGCGACGGATCTTTCAAATGAATCAAAAATGACTCGTGAACTTTATGGTATGGACGGCTCTGAGACAGATAATTTCGCCAGACAATGTATTCTTGCTAGACGCTTAGCTGAACGGGGGGTCCGTTTCATTCAAGTAAGTCATGCAAATAGTCTTCCATTTAATAATGAACAGTGGGATCAGCACTCGCATTTAGAGAAAGGACATTCAATTAATGTGAAGCAAATAGATAAGCCAATTACTGGCCTCATAAAGGACCTCAAAGCCAGAGGATTACTTGAAGACACATTGGTCATTTGGGGAGGAGAGTTTGGACGGACTCCAACATCTCAAAAAGGCAATGGTGAAGTGGGCCGTGATCATCACCCAGACGGTTTTACTATGTGGATGGCTGGTGGCGGTGTGAGGCCGGGCATTCGGTACGGTGCCACTGACGAGTTTGGTTATCATGCCATTGAAGACAGGATGACGATTCATGATCTTCATGCGACTATACTTCATATGCTTGGACTTAATCATATTAAGCTTACTTTTAATAGTAATGGCAGGGAGTTTCGACTCACTGATGTGCATGGTGAAGTTGCACATAAGATAATGGGCTAACTTTCAAATTATCAGGCCCTGGGAGTGGACTATTTTGAAGGATTTTCTAGCCATGCTAATAGGTCAAGAATTTCATCCATAGTAAATAAGTTCAATAGACCTGATGGCATAAGAGAAACTTTAGAGTTTGAACGCTCGATGATATTGGCCTTGTCGATTTTAGTTATTTTATTTGGATAAAGTGAATTTTCAGCAATTTGGATATAGGGTACACGGTAATCTAAATTTGGTATGACTTGACCACTGAGCATTTTTCCTTCACGGAGTTTCAATTCTACTGCTTGATAATTCTCTGCTATGGAATTAGAAGGCAGTAATATTTCTCGAAGTAAATCTTCTCTTCCGAAGCGGCTCGCTACATTGGTCAGATCTGGGCCGATCGGATATCCTACTTTACCGTGTTGATGGCATCGACTACAAAGAGCAAGCTCGAAAACTTTTCCCCCATTAATTAAGTTTCGCTTGGTTGCTTTAAAATTTAACAGCTCTTTAAAGTTTTTGACGGTCCATGAATTAGTAACAGAACGACCTGACCGATCAGGAAAGTTAGGTAAGGATGGCCGAGAGGCAAGAACGTTATTGAGTTTTTCTTTTTCTTTTTCTGTTAATGTCGCTGTTGATTCTTTGCGAATTGCTTGGAGTGCTTGAGGTAAGCCTCGTCCCCCTAAAAGAGTTTCGTATTTGGCAAGGATCCTAAAAAATATTTCCCGTGACGGCAGTGACCAACCTTTAGTGGTTTTACGTAAATGAAATAGGTAATGAATTCCTTCATGTTGCGTGCAGCCTTCCTTTAGAAATTCGATGACCTTAGGGACGGTACGGGCAGGATCCAGCTCAATGAGTAACGGCGCTACAGCCATATTAATCTTTGCTGTTTTATAAGGAAAATTCTTTCCAATTGATTCAATGATTTGTTCTTTTGCTTGTTCTGGAATTTTGTGTCTAGAGATCAAACGACGAATGATGTCGATATATTCAAATTGTTTTGATGGAATCATTTTTTCCCAGTCCATTAATTTTCTTAGGATTCCATTTTTTCTCTCTATCTGACCAAGCCCCATGAGTGCTAGAATTTCTTTTTCTGAGGCAATGTTTAATTTTGCTGTTAAGTGATCAAGGTCAGGAGTCGCATCTTTGAGTGAAATGCTGTTATTAATTTTTGCGGGGGAAAAGATAAAAGTCTCAGCGTTGTGTTCAGCGCTAATTCTTGAAGCGTACCTAATGCGTGGATCAGTCACTCTCTCAAATGGGGTGGAATTTGTTTTTTTGTGTAATTTTTCTATCTGTTTTCGTTGTTGACGGTGTTCGCGAGATGTCTCATTTCTCATCTTCTCCTGTAAAGTCATGTTACGCTCATTTACATCTTTCCCGACATATGAGACTCGATAAAGTCCACTCTTAGTCTTTCTTCCGCCCGTCACAAAATACATTGCTCCGTCCGGTCCAAAGTCTAGATCAGTAACATTTAATGGCTTGCCTCTTAGGAACACTTCAGATGATCCCATGTAAGTGGATCCCCTAGTAACAAAGTGAACTGCAATGATTCTTCCATATGCCCAGTCAAGGGCATAGAGGGCTCGTTTATATTCTTGCGGGAAATTACTCTTAGTTCCAAAACGTATTCCTGTCGGAGATCCTTTCCCGATGTGCACGGAATGTTGAGCATTATCTGGGTGATCAGGATAATAGGGGGGCCATTTTCCTGTCACTGCTCTCCAGCCAAAATCTGCACCACTCGTTAAGTGTTTGATCTGTGTAGGACGGTACCAGGGAGTGCCCATGTCAAATTCAGCATCAGCGTCATAGGTAAAAGCTTCACCATCCTCATTAAAATCAATTCCATATGGATTTCTTAGACCTGCACAAAAAATCTCCTTATTTCTTCCATCCGAATCCATCCGTATGACATGGCCTTCATTTTTAGGTGAGGGCAGGTGTTTATTTCTCAAGGGAGACATTCTATTTATTATCCCTTCAGGTAAGCTCACTGAGTCCCCATTAATTGCATAGATTTTACCTTCAGGACCCATTGCTAGATCGTTTCTTCCGTGTCCGAATCCACCCTCACTCATGTGGAGAAGATTCCTTGTCTCGAATGTTCCGTCTTCATCTTTATCTTCTAACCGATATAGAGATTTTGAGTTGTTAGCATGAACGTATAGAGCTCCATGAGCGTATAGGAGTCCTCGACATTCCTTCAGATCATCATTTATTTTTTCTGCTTTAACAATTTTATTAGAGTCCCCGGATAATGAATACCTGATCAATCCTTTGTCTTCTCGGGCCACAGTGATCCGACCCTTAGGGTCTATGGCAATGTTTACCCATGAATCTTCTTCTGGTAATGCTGAACGGAGCAGTTCTACTTTATAGCCTGGAATGATTTGGAAACTTGAAGGGTCAGTGGCTTTGTTGGAATTACTGGCTCGTTTCCATTGTGTATAATCATCAACTTCATCAATCAAGAGGTCCGGTAAATTCCACCATTTTTCGAGGCCTAAGTCTCCAAGGCTTGTAATTTTCGAATTTTTGTCTTCGGGCTTCCAGTTTGCCGAAGTGGCAATGACCTGTTTTTTGTTAGAATAAGCAACGAGTTCAATTTTCAGTGCCAATGCCGGTGCTTTTCCTGTTGATCGTACACTGAGAATTATTTCATTTTTACCATCAACCAAATGATCCAAGACATTAATTTTCCGCACAGGACCAAACCCTTCAGCGACTCCGACTAACTCATCGTTTATGGCAACTGAAACGTTAGCATAATCTGAGACAATACGTAATTCGGCTGATTTTAAATCTTCGAGTTCTTTCTCAAAGTCGTATCGTATCGTTGCTTTTTTCTTATCTTTTACCCATATCCATTCAGGTGCCGCAAAAGCGTATTGCGTGAGGATGATGAAATGGAAACTCAGAACAAAAGCGCGGATGAGCATGATGTGAAATTAGCTAATATGTAAAATTAGAACAAGCTCACAGAAAAAAGACTTATTTGAATACTGGATTTTCCAAGTTTTTAGAGAGGGAATGAGGGTATGCTCTGTAAACCTTAAAAAAACTGGGTTTCTTAACTACATGCTTTTTTTGAAACCTATTGATTTTATGGGTTCTTAAAACTCCAACTACACAGGTTACTACACACTAAAAAGACTACCGTTAATCATAAGTAACGAATAATTCTTTCTTGACTAAATGTAAAAAATATTTTACATAATGTAAAAATATTCATACATAGAAAATTTTATGGATTTGTCATACAAAGAAAAAGGTTCAATAGCTTCGCTTGGAGTTACTTTGCTTATATTTGGATGGTATTTATATGGTGCTTTTCCAAACCTATCATCAAATCCGAAACCACTTGGATTCGGTGGAATCATTATTCCTATTGTTTTGGTTATTATTTCAGAAGGCATCATTCAGTCATTTCTAGCATTAAAAAATAAATCACAATTAGAAGATGAAAGAGACAAACTTATCGAGAGGATTTCATATAGAAACAGTTATGGTTTCTTGTCTGCTTGTATTTGGTTTTTAATGGTGCAGATTTTATTAGATACTTGGTTTGATGTTCACCTTATGTTGCTTACACCTTATAGCATGTTCCACTTTTTACTTTTGTTCTTTGTTTTATCTGAGGTAATTCGTTTCGGCACTCAACTGTATTACTACCGCACAGGTGTATAATTTGTCTAAGAGTTTAAGTAACAACATTAGAAGACTGAGATTTGAGGCAGACGAAATGTCTCAGCAAACTTTAGCAGACAAAGTGGGTGTAACTCGGCAAACAATATTTGCCATTGAAAAAGACAAATACTCTCCATCCTTAGAAGTTGCTTTTAAAATATCCAATATATTCAAGACACCCTTGGAAGATATTTTTACTTATGATTAGAGAGATTCTTTAGAGACACACTTTGTCAAAAAATTCCTTAAAATGAGGAATATGATAGTAAAAACGAATAAGAGTTGTGACACATATTTGACACAGTCAGAAAAACACCTCTGTATCCCTTTGTTTATAAGGGCTTTAAATCGTGCAACTATTGAGTGGGAATGGTTATGCCTTAGTCTTCGTTTAGGATGTTTGATCTGAATAGAGAAGCTTATTTCGTGATTAATTAATCTAATAAAGTGCCTCCGCAGGAGCTGCCTGAACCTGCAGTGCATCCAAAGCAATGAGTGGCTGTTCTTATAGGTTTATTGAAAAATTCTTCGAGATTAATTTCCCATACTTTGATTGAATCTTTTTTGTTATATGTAGGTAATCCCAGCATCTGGTTAAAGTCACAGTCAAAAACTTCACCTAGCCAATTAACGTTAATTGTGTCCCTGCACATTAGTCCGTTAATAGTTTCAGGATTGAAGGCGTCTTTTAAAAGTGAGTTGTAATCATTGAGCCTGTTTTCTCTTTTGAGCCAACTGGCAAATCGGGCAATGGGCATATTGGTAATACAGTAAAGCTGATCGAATTCGATTTGAAAATGATCCTTCATTATTATTTTATATTGTGCTTCAAGGCTTGCTTGGTCCGGTGGTAGGAAATCGCCAGATGGATTATAAACGAAATGGATCTTTAGCCTTGGGTCTGACCCATAACCTAGCCCGTTTAATTTTTGAAAAGCAGAGATGCTTTTTCTAAAGACTCCGTTACCTCTTTGCTTTTCCACGTTCTCTGGTTCGTAGCAAGGCATTGAGGCGATAATTTCAACTTCGTTTCCAGCAAGGAATTCCGCGACCCATTCATATCCCGGTTCCTCAATGATGGTGGCGTTGAGTCTATCAATGACCTTCCGAGGAGTAGGTAAATTCCTTACTTCTTGAACTATTCTGCGGAAGTCGGGAATCATTTCCGGTGTTCCTCCCGTAAGGTCAAGTGTTGGAATATTCGTCATTGAAAACCAATCCAGAATTTTGGTAACTGTATTGGGTTGTATGACTTCTTTGCGGTGTGGCCCTGCATTCACATGACAGTGCGAGCAGGTTAGATTACATAGCTTGCCAAGGTTTAATTGTAGGATTTGAGGATCTTTCCGGCCGAGTTGGATTCCTTCTCTGGCAAGAACCTCATTAAAATTGTAGGTTTCTTTCAATTTATAATTAACTGATTAATACAGATGCTTTAGATTATAAAAATTATTGGGAATTGTAATAGCAGTATTTAGTTTTTTGTCCTTCCTTGTGTATTCTTCAATAAAATGTTAATTTAGTTCAAATGACACCAAGTACACTAATTACTCTAGGCGTATTAGCCGGAATTTTCATTATTGCTGTTCTTGTGATAGGCGGCATGTACAACTCGCTTGTCAGACTACGCAATAAATTCGAAAATGCATGGGCCCAGATTGATGTACAACTAGAGCGTCGCTTTGATTTGATCCCTGACCTTGTCGAGACGGTTAAAGGTTACATGAAGCATGAGAGGGAAACGTTGGATGCGGTCATTCAGGCCCGAAACACGGCTGTGCAGGCAAGAAAAAATACATCTTCAAATATTGGGGATCCGGATAGTATGGGGGCACTCATGGCGGCGGAATCAGGGCTCAGCGGTGCATTGGGAAATCTTTTCGCTCTTTCGGAAAGTTACCCGGACCTCAAGGCCAATCAGAACATGGCCACATTGCAGGAAGAACTCAGTACGACTGAGAATAAAATTGCTTTTGCAAGGCAACACTTCAATGACAGTGTGACTTCTTATAACACTAAGCGCGAAGTATTTCCGACCAATATTATTGCTGGATGTTTTGGATTCAGGGACAGAGCACTTTATGAAGTGAGTGAGGATAAGAGGGAAAAGGTTGCTGTTAAGTTTTAAGTTACATCACTAGATTGGTGGTGATTCATAAAGGATGGATTTCTTTGATCGTCAGGAACTTGCAAGGAAGAATTCCAAGCGACTTATTTACTATTATATTTTGGCTGTTATTGGCATTGTAGGGTCGTTCGGATTTGCAGTATTGGGAGCCAGATACTTATTTTTAGTCCAGAGCTCTGCCCAGACAAATTCATTAGTAAGGCAAAGTTTTTTTGACCCAGAATTTTTTCTTTATTCTGCGCTAGGGGTATTGGTCTTAATTATATTGTCTACTATATTTAAAATTGCGGCACTGTCCGAGGGCGGGGCCGCAGTTGCTAAATCTCTCGGAGGAAAGGAAGTGGACTCAACGACTAAGGATCCGCGTTATAGGAGGCTCATTAATGTCGTCGAAGAGATGTCGATTGCTTCAGGCGTTCCTGTTCCGAGCATTTATGTGATGGAACAGGAGGATGGAATTAATGCCTTTGCTGCTGGCCATTCATCTAGTAATGCAACGATTGGCGTGACCGCTGGTTGTCTTAATAAGTTAAGCCGTTCAGAATTGCAGGGCGTTATTGCTCACGAATTCAGTCACATTCTGAATGGCGATATGCGGCTTAATATTCGTATGATGTCGGTTCTTTGCGGCATTCTAATGATGTTCGTAGCAGGCAAATTTATTTTAAGGGGATTTGGTCGATCTTCTTCCCGGTCCAGATCCAACTCAAAGGAAGGAGGGGGCGCAGTTTTCATAATTGTCGTGGCTCTTGCCTTACTTCTGATTGGATTAATGGGTTCGATTATGGCCAGAATCATTAAGGCTGCCCTTTCTCGTCAACGAGAGTTTTTGGCCGATGCTTCAGCCGTTCAGTTCACTCGAGACCCTTCAGGCATTTCTGGAGCTCTCCAAAAGATAGGAGGTTTTTCCGGTGCAAAAATCGAACACCCAAGTGCAGAAGAAGCGAGTCATATGTTCTTTGGATCCTGTTATAAGAAAAAATTATCCAGTCTTTTTGCAACGCACCCTCCAATAGATGAGCGGATACGAGCCCTCGGATTTACTTCCGATCAGCATCAGAATATGCCAAAGGGATCAGAATTAAATTCAGGTCAAATTAGTGTGGGAGAGACCCAGTCCTCGGTCTCTTCTTTTTCAGATTCGAGCGCGCATGGGTCTGATCCTGAGAGAGGTTTTTTCGAGGAAAAAGATCTTAATCAAATTGGCCAGATCATGGCAGATCAGGTCGTTGTTGCTCAGAGGATTGTTTCTGAGATAGATGAGTCTTTGATTTCATTAGTTCATCAGAAGTTGGGGGCTCTTGCTATTGTGTATTCATTACTCATTTCAGAAGAAGAACAGGTGAGAGATGATCAGTTTGAAATTATTAAGGGCTCTTGTGAGGATGAGATATCTAAAATTTTTAAGACCATTTTAGATCAGATCACGGATATGCATTCAACAGAAAAAATTGCCTTATTGGATCTTGCTGTTCCCGCTCTGAGGCGCCTGTCACCTGAAGAGTATGGACAATTCTGTGAAATCATTAATGAGTTGATTAACATTGATGAACAGGTGGACCTGTTTGAATTCATGATACAGAAAAACATTAGACTTCATTTAGATACTTTCTTTGGAAGGATCCAGCTTCCAAGCGAAACGATAAAGACCTTATCTAAACTAAATCATCAATCTTCTGTTCTCCTTTCTGCTATTGCAGGTTTTGGTAATGAAGATGAACTGAATCGTATCCAAGCCTTCAAGAAAGGAGCTGCTGTCCTTGAATTGTACGGCACTGGAAAACTTAAGTTCCTGCCCCCTGTGAATTGCGGAATAGGTCAAATGGATGAGGCCCTAAAAGCGTTTGAGAAGTGCGTCCCGACATTAAAAAAGACTCTTCTAATTGCTTGTGGCAAGGCAGCTATTTCTGATGGTAGAATTACCAGTAATGAAGCTGAGATTCTGCGGGCTATTGGAGATTCTATCGGCACTCCAATACCTCCTTTCGTTTATACTTAAAACTGAAAATGGACAGAGAGTAATCCTGAGGCTTAGTAGGAGTAAGTGAACTTAGCTCAGCAACAGAACATGCCTCGTGTGTCTTGGTGGATTTGGCCAAATCTTTTAGGCATTGATGCGCCTATGGTAGCTGTTGTTTGGCAATACTTTTTTGCCTGTAATTTTAGTGTAAAGATACCCGGATCTAACTATCTGACCCTGTTCTTTGTTGTTTGGGTCATTTATTCAGTGGACCGGTTATTGGATGCTCGAATGTTGAAGCGACCTGATGAGGCATCTTTAAGGCACTTATTCTATCATAGTAACTATCGTATTGCTTTGGTTTTCACTGGGATTCTGATCGTTTTGACTACTTTATTATGCCTTTGTTTACTTCCGATGGAATTGATAAAGACAGGATCATTCGTTGGTGCTTTTGTCGTGGTTTATTTATTGCATCAAATTTGGGCCAAGGGCCCGATGATGATTATTATACCTAAAGAAGTGTTTATAGGGATGGTCTTTGCGGTTGGGTCTACATTGACTGGACATACTTGGTCCGGAGAATTTATTCCGGATGCTTTCTTTTCGCCTTCAGTGATTATTTTTGGGGTGTTATGTTCAATGAATTGCATTGCCATTTCAGTTTGGGAACGCAGTCATGATGTGGAGAATGATTTAAATGCTCTGCCTCAGTTTTTTCCTCAAGTCGTAAATTTATTTCCAATTATTGCTCACGCAGTATTTATTTCTTTAATGGTATTTAGTCTTACGAACTATGATCATGTGGGATTTCCTATTTTCGTAGCTTCTTGTATTGGTTGTGGGCTCATTGCCGTTCTTTCTTTTTTTGATGGTAAAGTTTCGAGTCAATTCCTTCGATTTGCGGCAGACATGGCGGTGTTGATGCCTGCTATATTATATCTTGCTTTGTGGTTATGAGCTTTGATCTGATAGCCCGTCATTATGAGCGGATAGAGTCGATTGTTTTTGGCGAAGACCTTCAACGCATTCGGTGCAGTCACATGGAGACTTTTCTTGGTGCTGAATCAATTCTATTACTTGGAGATGGGGACGGCCGATTTCTTAAAGCGCTATTAGATTCGGGTTGTTCAGCAAAAATAATATGTGTGGATTCGAGTCAAAGAATGTTAAATTTAGCTAAGTCTTTGACAAAGGATTCGGAGCAAAATGTCCGTTTTTTGTTTAAAAAAATACAAGATTATGATCTCCCTGATTCTTTTATTCCTGATGTGATCGGAGCGCATTTTTTCCTCGATTGTTTTAGCGAGGATGAAATTCTTGTCATTCTTGGTCGTATATCTGGATGGTGCAAAGAACATACGAAGTTGGTGATTAGCGATTTTTCAATTCCTGAAAAAAGGAGATTCACAAGAGTGATTGCCAAATTATTAGCTTGGAAAATGATTGTCTTTTTCAAGACTTTTACAGGTATTTCAGCCTATAAACTTCCAAAAATAGAGCAATTGCTATCAGAGATGCGCTATAAGTGTTTAAAAAAAGAGACTCTACGGAACGGTTTTATTTGTAGCTGGGTATGGGAATTATAAGCTGCTCTAAAAGACCTTGAACCGATCTCTGTAACTGGTAGAGTAAAAGTGTGAATTGCTTATCTGTACGTGCAATTTTTGAACAAAAAAAAGAACCCCAAGTAATTAGAATTATAATCCCACTAGAAAATAAAAAATGAAAGCTAAGCCCAACCAGAAAGGTTTCACTCTTATCGAACTATTGGTGGTCATTACGATCATTGCAATCCTGGCCAGTGTGTCTATGCCGGTATTCTCATCAATTCAGCGCAAGGCGAAATTAAATAAGTCATTGCAACAGGCAAAAGGAATTTATACAGGTGTCTACTCTCTATATGGTGCAGATGGATTCCTTCCTGAGGAAGACAATTCAAATGATATTCTCAAGGATGTTGCAATAGATATGGATTCTGAAAAACCATTTTATGTTGCAGGTTCTATGTGGCATGGCAGAGGCACTACTTCTGGTGGAGGTGATGATCTACACGAAAGAAGTACACCAGCAGGAATTGCTCTTGAAGCAGGCGAAAATCACTACGCTGTAAATAAGACTTCAACTTTCGAGCCTCGTTATCCGATGCTTTCTTCCGGTTTTTCTCAGACTCCAGGTAAATACGCTCAGGAAAAGACTGAGCTCGGTGGAATTTGGGGAGGAATGGAAGCAGTGTGTGTCTTCGGTGATGGTAGCGGTGAAGTTGTTAAATTAAATGAACAGTACAGAGCAATGAAAGACATTAAGGGAAGCGAGATTGACCTTTTCAAATATCAGGGAAAGGTGAATATGGTTAATCCTAAGAGAGGAAACTAAAGCGTCCTTATTATTGCTTATTTTATTTTAACCGGGCCCTGATTATTCAGGGTCCGGTTTTTTTATTTCTATTTTATTATTTTTGTCTAGATTTGGATCAGTGTCAGAGACTGTCCTGAAGCCGATATAATTGGTCTTGTGATTTCGGGTATTAAGAATTTTTCTGGTTGTGATTTGTGGCATTTTAGAATGGGAATAATTAAAATTTCCACCACGCACGATAGGAACAAATTTACCAAGAATTTCGGGGTC
This sequence comes from Verrucomicrobiales bacterium, assembly GCA_014239335.1. GTDB lineage: Bacteria > Verrucomicrobiota > Verrucomicrobiia > Verrucomicrobiales > DEV007 > EC70. The sequence goes on along the minus strand of JAAZZC010000168.1, from coordinate 224 downwards.
AGGTTCTTGGCTGCTCGTCCATTCACTGACATTGCTAAAGAGTCCACAAATCCCTTCCTCACTAATATCGGTTCGGAATGTATTTATAGGCTTCCATGCAATAAAGTTATCATTGATTGGCTCTGATACTTTGAGCTCATTGCCCCAAGGATATAATCTTCCGTTCTTACCTCTTGCAGATTTTTCCCATTCTTTTTCAGTGGGTAGCCTGCGGTTTTTCCATT
>JAAZZC010000257.1 GCA_014239335.1 Verrucomicrobiales bacterium | reverse complement strand
TAGCCGAAAACTTTACCGCTCGAATTAATGGCCAGAGTCAATTCTGGCTCAGGAACGTCCCAGCTCGAGTCGGACCTGATGCAGACCTTGTCGAGATGTCCCCGGCTACGGTCCGCTGTGGCCTTAAAAAAAAGTTCAGGCCTCTCAGCGTCATAGACCATATCATAAAATCGATCACCTCCAGAAGATTCACTCTCCTCCATCCGGGCATCGCGGCTTCGGTAATAAGTGACCCCAGCCGCCCACACTTCCTGACTACTAACAGGAGCCAAAAGAGCCCCTGAAGGTAATTCACAGGATTGTCCCAACCCGTACTGAAATTCGGTATATTTTAAAGGATCTTCACTGGTAAAGAGCGTATCCAGACAAAAATCCCCTGCTAAAACGCAGGAACTGTCCTTTTCGATTGTATAGCCGGCCTCAGTTCTATAAATAGAAAACATTGCGGATCCATTGTAACGGGCACCCGCACTTTGGCAAACCTACAACTGAACCAATTTTTATGTTTACCATCCTCGCTCAGGCCGCGGCCCAGGAATCGATCCCTGTAAGAAATCTTATCGCTCTATTAGTATTCGGTATTGCCTTTCTTCTAGTCTTAATCCTGCGATTCAAGCTTCAGGCGTTCCTCGCATTGATTGTCGTCTCAATCCTCGTCTCGGTAGGAGCCACATTCATTAATCCCGAAAAGGCTGCCGGACTGACAGAAATCGGTCAGACCATTGTCACTAGTATGGGAGGTGCGCTCGGATTCATTGCCACGATTATAGGAATCGGAGCCATTTTTGGTGCAATGCTGGAGCATTCGGGAGGAACTCAAGCCCTCGCCAATACTCTTGTACGACGTTTCGGCCAGGAACGGGCCCCATGGGCCATGCTCCTGACTGGCTTCATTATCTCGGTCCCGGTCTTTCTCGATGTGGCTCTCGTTATTCTTGCTCCACTCCTTTACGCACTGGCACGCGACACCAAAAAATCAGTCCTTGTCTTTGGCCTACCGCTCGTGGCCGGGATGGCTGTCACTCACGCTTTCGTGCCACCAACACCGGGCCCGGTCGCCGTGGCCTACTTCCTCGAAGTGAATCTGGGTTACGTAATCGGCTTTGGTGTTCTAGTGGGTCTTCCAACCGCTATTATTTGTGGGCCGATCCTCTGCTCAAAAATGGCAACCTTAGTAGAGGTTAAGACCGTCCCTCAACTCACGGATGATAGTAATAGCGATGAACTAAAACTTCCATCCTTTAAACTCATTGCTACCCTCATTGCCTTTCCCATTATTCTTATTCTCGCAGGAACCATCGTCGAGCAAAATGCGATTTCAGATCTTGATTCAGGACTAAGCAAATCAGAGAGGGGAGCACAAGTTGCAGGAATACTAAACAGTATGCCAATGACGAACCAGGTAATTCATTTCCTCGGTCATCCCGTCATCGCACTCATGATTTCAACCCTTTTGGCAATTGTGTTTCTGGGCATCATTCGAGGAACATCAAAAGATGACCTAGTTGAAATCTCCACAAAGGCCCTGGGCCCGGCAGGAATTATTATCCTTATCACCGGTGCTGGGGGAGTCTTTAAGGGAGTCTTAATCGCAACCGGTATAGCTGACGCTCTGAAAGAAGTCTTCTCAAACAGTGGCATCCCAATCATTGTCCTCGCCTACATTTTTGCAACTCTGGTCCGAATAGCGCAGGGATCTGCGACCGTAGCCATGCTGACAGCGGCCGGACTCATGGTCAGTTTCGTAGAGGGCATGTCTCAGTCATTTCTGGCACTGGTCGCCTGCGCAATTGCCGCCGGAGCGACTGGATTCTCACACGTCAATGATTCCGGTTTCTGGATGATATCACGTTACCTTGGAATGGACGAAAAACAGACGCTCAAGACCTGGACTGTCATATCGACGGCCATTTCATTTGTCAGTTTCGCTATCATCTTACTCATAAGCACTTTTATAAAGTAAGACCCTTTACTCCTAATACGCTAGACACTCTCGAAAAAACTCTACAAAAATAATCATGAAAGCTCAGAAGAATATAATCTCTCGCCGCCATATAATGGCCACTGCCGCCGTGACTGCCGCGACCATCACAAGCGCACAACCTGAAGAAAAGAAAAAATTATTTAAGATCAAGAACGGTAGGATCCGTCAATCCATCATGGGTTGGTGTTTTAACCCCATGCCAACGATGGAGCTGGCCAAGCATTGCAAAGAGATTGGCCTTGTGGCAATGGAAGGAATAGACTCCAAGCACTATCCAGCTGTCCGGGAACTTGGACTTAAGATTTCACTTGTTAGTGGTGGGCACGGTTTCAGGAACGGTCCCTGCAATCCAAAAAATACCGAGACGGTCATTAATGGGATTAAAAAAGGAATCGATCTTGCTGCTGACATCGGAACAAAAAGTGTCATCACTTTCACTGGAATGACCTACAAGGATATGGATCCTGATAAGGCTGCAGACCTTTGCGTCGAGACCTGGAAAAAAGTCATGCCTCATGCCGAGAAAAAAGGAATCACCCTAGTTTTAGAACATCTCAATTCCCGTGACGACTCGCACCCGATGAAGGGGCATCCGGGCTACTTCGGTGATGATGTGGATTTTTGTGCTAAGCTCGTGAACGGGGTAGGATCAAAGAACTTCAAGCTCCTATTTGACGTGTACCACGTGCAAGTCATGAATGGGGACGTGATCCGCCGCATCAAACAATACAAAGATATTATTGGCCATTACCATACTGCAGGGTGTCCTGGGAGAGGTGAAATTGATGAAACTCAGGAAATCAATTATCCACCAATTCTAAAGGCCATACTCGAAACCGGTTATGAGGGCTATCTTGCACAGGAATTTATTCCGACCTGGAAAGATCCGATCCAGTCACTGAGGCACGCGGCAGAAGTCTGCGACATCTAGAACTCAATTCAGATCTACAGTTTCCCGAATCGGTTCTCCATCCTTAGAAAGGTGAACCTTGATGAGTTGATCAATGCTGCCAGATTCAGTCACATCAAAAATCATCCAACCTGCGTGCTTATCAGGATTACTAGACGACATGCCGGATGGCCCAGCATTGATGCAAAGCGTTTCCGGTGTAACCGCGTCCCTTAAACACCATCTCACATGCTTATGCCCGTGCAGATAAGCAATTGGATTATGCCTGGAAATGAGTTCCGCTAATGACTCCTCGCCAAGAAGTTTATGATGGAACTTCGACGGAACATCAGAAGGATATGAATACGGGAAGTGCCCCATGAGGATGATATGTTTGTGCAATTGCTTACTTTTCTCAAACTCAGCATCGAGCTCTTCCTTCAATTTCAAAGTAAAATCTCCATTCGATCGCAGCATGAAAGGCTTTGAAGAATCAAATCCAATGACGCAAACATCATCCCTGAGTGTCTTTGAAAATACCCGGTCCCCTGACCCTGCAAAAGCACGAGGGAAGTACTTCTCGTAGAGCTTTGCTTTAACACTCTTAGGAGTGTAACGATCGTGGTTACCAGGGATAACTATTAGGTTATCACCCCACTTTTCATAGAGGGGACTAAATGCATCGGCAGCCTCCCTAAATTCACTATCTAGTGAGGTCGTAGTCAGATCACCAGAAAAAAGAACCGTATCAGCCTCTTCTTGAAGCATTGCTTTGATTACAGTATCAGCCAGAGATCGTGGAAAGTGTTTTCTTCTAGAGAAAATGAGATTCAACAAACCTAGAGACCTCTTCGGGTAATAAGGGTCTGGTCCTATCTGAATTCGCCAGAAGTGTATGTCGCTAAAATGAAGAATCCTCATGAACCGTTTTCTGGCGTCCTCGGCAGGAATCGAACCTGCATCTAAGCTTTAGGAGAGCCTTGTTCTATCCGTTGAACTACGAGGACGTCTCACAGAACATTGCACGACTCTAAGATTCATTCAACGGGACATAATGAAAAGCTAGT
>JAAZZC010000185.1 GCA_014239335.1 Verrucomicrobiales bacterium | reverse complement strand
TAGGGTAAGTTTCTCATCCGTCGGAGTTCCTCCTTGCTGTACCCGGAAAGATCCTCTTTATATAAAAGGTCATGATAGTCTATGCCTAACACGGCATAACCATTTTTAAAAACGACCATAAGATCTTCAGTTGGTTTGAAATTTTTCAGGTCCCACTCAATTACGATGTTACCGTTTTTAATACTTATTTTATGCCCCTTGGGGATTATTCGATGAACTGTTCCTAGCGTTCCCTTTTCAATGAGAAAACCACAATCATCAAGAATGACTTTGAGTTTTGAACGTCCAATCGTGCCATCGTGCCATAAACCCCCTGTCCTTAGAATGTACTCGGCATAGAGATGGCCGCCAGAATCCATTGTTTGCGCCAACTTGTAGGTGTTACGAACTTTGTGCGTTGCTCCTGGTCTGAAGTGAATTAGCCAAGTGTAAGCGACGTCATAATCCATGCTTGGGATTTTTGGGTTTACTATGGGGGTTACTTTTGTGGAGCGTAATTTTCTACCGTTCACAAAGGTTTTAAATTCCCAGACTAGGGGCTGTCCATCTGGAGGCGCCTTCGCACCTGGTGGTATACTGAGCCTTTCATCATCAGACTTTATCCTTTTTGATAAGGGCATTCCCATCAATAGCTTCACAGGTTTATTTGAGACATTTTTAAATGTGAAATCACAAGTGTAAATCCATGAGCCTGCGTTGCTCTTGATAGTGATGTCCTCGGAGACCATGCGGATTTCTTTGGTGTGGATGGGGTAGGGAGCTGAAGCAGTGCCACCGAAGGCTGAATCATTTGCATGAGCGTTTTGAAAGCTAAATATAAAGCTCAACCCGAGAAGGCTTAGTGAAGAAAAAATGAAGAGTTTCACCCCAAAACCCTAGCACCCCACCACGAACCAACCAATTACAAAAATCCACCGAAGATTATAACGGGAACAGTGGCTCATGGCTATCGATCCCCGAACAACGGACCATGAATCAGGGGTCATTGGTCAGGGTAAAACGATCAGTGAGGGTTCTCCATTTCTGGAGGGTTAGGATTCTACAGGATTCAGAGGGACTAACTTGTCTTTTTCTTTTAGTTGCCTGATAGTGAAGGCATGAAAAAGCCGAAGCTAATTGCTGCACTGGCAGTTTGTACCGCTATTCTGGTCAGTATTGCCCCGTCGTCGGCAGACAGCATCATCCTTGTTGATGAGAGATCAGACGCGAAAGCTCTGGTGCCCTCAGCAGAAAACGGAGGAATTTCTCTGGAGGATAGCTGGAAAAATGTAGCAAATCCCGTAAATATAGCTACTTGGCAGACCGGTGTTACAGGGGTCGGATACGACGTTTCCGCAGACGACCGTTACCGGCCACTAATTGGTATCGATGTCGAAGAGATGCAGGGTTCAACCCAATCGATATTCGTTCGCATCCCTTTTCATGTTGATGGTGTCAATCTTGCAACAATAAATACACTCACGTTAAATATGAAATATGATGATGGTTTTATTGCCTGGATAAATGGAGTGCCTGTTGCAAGTCGCAATGTACCGGCAGGAACACTTGATTGGGACTCGGGGGCATCCGCATCACACAGTGATAATGAGGCAGAAGAATTTGAAACCTTTGATCTCAGTTCCAGCACAGAAGCATTAAATGAAGGAATCAATATGCTTGCTATTCAGGGACTAAACAACGGTCTCAACAGTAGTGATCTGATTATTATGCCACAACTCGTGGCAGACGACGCTCAGTGGCCCGTTGTGCTCGCAACGGAAGTAGCATCGGGATTTGTAAGGCCAGTCGACATTCAGCATTCCGGTGACGGCAGTGGAAGATTGTTCATTCTCGAAAAACCAGGCAAGATAAAAATTATAAAAGAAGGAAAATTACTTCCCACGCCGTTTTTGGACATTGAATCGAAAGTCAATGATTCGGGAAACGAAGAGGGGTTACTCGGCATGGCATTCCCCCCGCACTTTGCCACTGATCTCGAGCCGCATTTCTATCTTTCTTACACCGGAAGGAGAGGGTCAATAGTGTCACGTTTCAAGGTTGATGCCGCCAATCCCGACCTAGCGATAAATACTTCCGAGGAAATCATTATAACTCAAAGCCAACCATTCAGCAATCACAACGGTGGCCAAATACAGTTCGGTCAGGACGGGTATCTTTACGTGGGACTGGGAGACGGAGGCAGTGGCAACGATCCGGGTGACCGAGCACAAGACAGAGATACTTACTTAGGAAAAATCCTTCGCATTGACGTCGAGAGTGCCCCGGATCCGGGAAAAAAGTATGCAATTCCAACCGACAATCCTTTTATTAACGATGATTCTACTCAGGACGAAATTTGGGCGTTGGGATTGCGCAACCCTTGGAGGTTCTCATTTGACCGGCAAACCGGTGACTTGTGGATTGCCGACGTTGGTCAAGTAGCTCTAGAAGAAATTAATTTTCAGCCCGCTTCTAGTAGAGGTGGAGAAAATTATGGATGGCGTTATTTTGAGGGAACTAAGCAACACATCACCTCGGGGGTTATTCCTAATTCACCAATTGCTCCAATCCATCAATACGGTCGCAACTCAGGGAGGTCGATTACCGGTGGTTATGTTTATCGCGGAGCTAAATATCCTCGCATGAAAGGAGTGTATTTTTACATCGATTATCACGCCGATACTTTCATTGGAATTCAACCTGACGGCGAAGGAGACTGGATAACTCAACCTCTCCTCTCTGGTTATACAAATGTCACGACCTTCGGTGAGGATGAGGAGGGTGAACTTTATTTTGCAACCGATTCTTCAAGCTCAACACGGAACCGCGTATTCATGATTTCGGATATCCGTGATGAGAGTTACCTAAAGATACTGTCCGTTGAGGTCGAAAGTAACGGTCGGTTAAGTTTTACCTTCGGCAGCGAGATCGGTGAGAGTTACCAACTACAAGCATCCAAGGATTTGGCAGAATGGAAGGATTTGGGGTTGCCTCAACAGGCGAATTCCCACATTCACGTTTTCACTGAAGTTCTTGGGAATCGGAATCCTCTGGAGAAAGAGTGGTTCATGCGAGCCGTTCCGCTAAGATGAAAAAAATTCAAAGAGTAGTGAGAGCCATAGATCAAAATCAAGCACTCCGGAATCCTCCTGAATGAACTCAGGATAGTGCCATCAAATTATACAAAACGATGAATGAGCCACCCTACCACTCTAGAGGAGATACACCGAAGATTATAACGGCAACAATAGCTCATGACTCACAATCCCCGAACAACTGACTTTGTTCGGGGATCGTGCGGGGCGACTCGAGGATTAGGCTTACCCGTATTGTTCCCGGTACTTC